>DMYZ01000106.1 GCA_003483565.1 Prevotella sp. | reverse complement strand
TTTTCTAGTAAAAAGTCACTTACGCAAACCACAAAACTTTTAATTACAACCTTTCTCACTTGGGTCTAAGACAAGTAATAAAAAAGCCTCGTTAAAGTAACCTCCCTATATATAGGAAGTTGATCTCACTGTCGATAAAAGAACTCTTTTCCCAACAGCCCATATCGGCTAACTTACTATTATATTCACTCTGTATGATAAAAATATCTTGACTTTTTATTGGCTTATGTATCAGCATGTATTTAAATTCGATGATGGGGGCCTGCATTGACTGATCATAAATCAATATTAAAAGCTATACTTCCTCGTCTTCCATTGTTTGAAGAAGACAGTTATTCACTGATGTCTATCACCAATGATAGTCCATGTGTCCTATCCACATCGCAGTTACTTGGGATAAGTCCTGATGATGTATTCAAGGTTATATCGGGTTTGCCTTTTTACAAAAATAAGAATGATGTATCGAATACTTTACCGAATGCGCTTTATATCCCAACTGATATATGGTTAAATATTGGAGACCATCTCGTAAAATCTACCAAAAGTGAAAAACAAGTAGACATGTTTATTACCGTAGGTAATGATATTGGAACGCTTAAAGATATTGTTGACGGAGCGGAGAGTAATAACAAAGATATTATCGAGTATATAAAGACTCTTGTATGTCATAATGGCTTATCAACTGATGACTTGACTAGAATTATACATGCTGGAAATTTATCTTTTAAAGCTTATGATAAGCCATTTATTCCTTATGAGCACTTTTCTGACTATGAGCATTCTCATGGTTCAAATCAGCCCAATCTAATTGTAAGGAATGATCCGACTGGTTCGGGCAAAAGTCGGAATATCTTCGGAAAGTTCTTTTCGAGATATAGTAATGATTTCGAAGATTCAAACTCTGACATTGCTTCTTTGATCTATGTGGCTCCCCAGCGCAAGCATTTAAGGGATGTTTGCGATGTGAGATTTGCCAGAGAGCGCCTTATACCGATTGTTTATTTGAGAGCAAAAAGAGATACGGTGCAGATTGATGGGTATGACATTTATGAAAGTGAATGTAGAAATGAAGAGTATTCAGTTTTACTTATGTGGAACGACATACATTCACTTTGGAAAAAAGTCTGGAACAAGAGTGGAACTAGCGCTCATAGTCAAATCGTCTCTTTGATCTGTAGATTGGACCCTAAGGGGAGGTGGAAGCCCTCAAAGCAAATAGAAGCCGTAATGACATATGAGGAAGGGAATGATGAAGATGAAGTAGGTAAGGAGTATGAAATAGAATATCCACATTTAAAGCAATTTGATGCCGATTTAAACAGATATACGAGTGTTATAAAAACAATAAGTGAGGACGATGGTAGTGACAGAAGTATTGCTGAAATGAAGTTATTATCATCGGGCATGAATATCGCTGCGTTTATTTGTGCGACAATGCCTGACGTGGAATTGAATAAAACTTTAAAGAGCGGTTATCTTCAATCTATCGGGCATAATTACGATAATGATTATTTGTCATTGTTTATTTATCGTATAGTAAGCACGTTTTTGCCAACTGTCATTACATTACATATGACAACAGTCGTTCTTTCGACGATAGCTAAAAGCCTTTTTCCTGTACCGTATCTAACGGAATCTCAAAACAAGCCCAAAAGACCTGTTGTTAAAATGCTTCCAATAGGAGCGATCATTTCCGGTGTTCCTATGATCAGGAGCCTGGATTTGCCCAAAGCTATAAAAGACAACAGAGATGAACATGAGATATGGGATATCGTTAAAAGCACATATATGTGTCCTGATATAAAATCACGATATATAAATAACGAGAAACGCCCTGCGCCTCATATCTTTTTCGTTATAGATGAAGAGCACCTGAATGTTTTAGAGGTAGAAAGATTTGCCAAGGAAAGTGGAAGACTTTGTCCAAAGGAGCGTAGGTTTAATATTCTACATCCATTGGCTTGTATTTTGAGAATGTATAACAATTCACAGTGGATCGAACGCGAAGAAAAGAAAAATAATTACAAGATAAGCGAATTTGAGTTGAAGTATCGCAGTGTAATTATGAAGGGGCATGAAAACATAAATCAGATCATGTTTAACGGCTCTGCTGATATGGCCGAAAACATTAAAAAGGTTTATAGGAAGCTTGAGCACTTCTGTGCAAACAATGACGGCTTGTATATTAGAAATTCTGATATTGATACAATCAAAGAAATTTGTCAAAACGCTCTTTTGCTAAGTCCCAAGTATGTAATTGGTGGATATGGCTTGGCAAATATCAGAATAATAAGTGAAAGAGATGCATCCTGGAGTCTTATGGAGTCTGACGGCACAAACAATCCAACAGATTGGGATGATCCGAAAGCACCCATGAGTGTTATGGACATGGCTCAGATAACATTATGCTTTCTACACGCTGCTGTGAACATTTTAAAATTAAAGGATATCAAGGAACATATTGATCACGATAAAATTCTTCCTGATAGAACCATATTGAAAGTAAAATCTGCCAACCAGAACTACCCCTGGTTCATTATGATGAAACATGCGATGGACAGGAAAAATGAGCTGAATATTCTTTTTGATAGTTATGAAGCCATATCACCAGATACTAACAATTCCATTCCATTTGCGTTTTTCATGCCTGGTGTGTTCTTTTCTGTTTCTCAAATTAAAGACACTCCAGATAATAGTCGTCGTGAAGGTTATACGGTCTATGATCTGTTTATAGAGTTCTCTCCGCCGGAGAGTGAAGTCAATATATTAAGAATGCTTGCCAATCCAAACTGTTCGGTTACGCTACTGAGTGCGACCAGAGGGTTTAAAGATATCGAAAGCTCAAACTATTCGATCCCATTTTTTGATCATGCTCGGAAGTTTTTACCTGACAGTATACGAATTGGTGGGATCACAGAGAATGAACTGAAAGCTCAGAACCGTTTTATTGTTGATAGAGGATGTAATACAGACATTAGATTTCATACCGTAAATCATGAAAAGATGAAAACATTCCGAATGTTAAATATAGAGAGCACATCATTCACTCCTGATGTTGCCCAAATTGAAGAATGGGAAGATGATTTTACGCCTATTGAAAATGAATTTGATGAAAGGATGTTCCATCTTTTTAAGAAGGATTATTCAAACTTCGAATCCAATAAACATAGAAAAGCTGAAATTGAGCAAACCATAAAAAGTCTAATGTGGGCGTTGAGGACGGGAGAGAACTCTATCATAATAGGCAATTCACATACATATCAAAAACTCCTTAAAGAGGATATGAACAAAGATTACTTTAAAGGGAATATGGCCAAAACACTTGGTATCACATTGTATTCAGATAAAGAATTTCATGGGAGAAATGGGATATTTCATTTCGGATACACAAGAGATGATGTTCATAAAGATGTATTTCTGGTCTTATTTGACAGTAAAACTGCAAGCTCTGATATGTTTAAGAAAATCATGAAAATCGAAAAATCTGGAGCTCAGATCATACTCATATCTTCTTTCCAGAGTGCCGGCGTTGGACTAAATCTGGTAATCGAAAATGTAGATGGCTTGGAAACTGATTTCAGCTCATTGTTTTTTGTCAATATACCATATTACACTCCCACCAGAACTCCTGATGAGGGGATGAACAGCACCAGAAATATCAAAAAATTCATCCGGAGATGTGCTTTCCAGGGTGGTAGGACACTGGGCTCAGTTGAAAAAGAAAACAAAAACACTTTTCTTATGCAGGAATATCATGCTGAAGTCACGATGTCACTTATACAGGCTATAGGTCGCATAGAACGTCGTCATCATGAAAACAAATACAGCAATATCTATTTTATGAATAGCGGGGACGATAATCTTTTCGATGAAATTATGAATAGATACTATGACATCTTTATAAAGCATAGAGATGCCATAGCAAATAAGAATGTTGTTCAATCGTTTTCCGCAATAAACCGTTCTATGGTATTGCTGGCACAATCGTATATCCAGAGCAATTCTCTTGGTGATCGTCGCCATAAACTGGAGAGAGAAAGCATTAAAAGTCGAGAAATGTGCGACGCAATATTTAATAATGGAAAAGGCTGTTTTGGGAAGTGGATGTATTCCTATCGTTCTGGAAAAGAAGAGTTCTCATGGTTTCATGATTTCAATAATACAATAAGAAGTATTGTAAGTGCAGAAACTCTTGTGAAAGCACGCGATAAGCTTAGCCATTTTGTAGAACAGCATGGAATTATAGATAGAAATGTTATTGCACATCTACAAGGCTTGGCAAAGTCAATAGCAATAGATTTCGATCCATATGGTAAGCCGATCACTCTATACCAAAGCCAGAATGGCGCATTCTATTCAGACAATACACGCTCTCACGATGTCATCAAGCCATCCATGTTCTATACTGTTTTCGATGGACATAATGTCATTGGATCAGGGCGTGATAAGAATATCATAAAACGTATCAATCAAATTGATCACGCTAACATGACACCATTTAATCATATTATTCCAAGCCCTGGTATGAGGGATGTGATCTCTGGAAACGTCGGAGAAAACATCTTTAAAGTTGTTCTCGAAATGACAGGTTTAAATCAATACCTAATACCAGAGGAGAGGTTTTCTCAGGATATGTATGGAATTTATGAATACTTCGATTTCATATTGCAAAATCCTGACACCGGAAAGATCGCCCTTATAGATGTAAAGAAATGGTCATTAAGAAGTGATCGAATTCTGAGCTCCACTAAAAAATTCGTCTCCAAAAAAGAACATGTTTTAAAGTATCTGGCTCGCATGGGTATCACAGGAGATATGCGGGCTTACTACATAAATACATTCCTGGCCGGCACGGAGCGTAGCCAGAATATAGCGAAGATGATAGAACATTATACTCATGGTGAACAGGATATTTACTTTTGCTCACTGTTCAAAAAACAACACGACAACCCTAATCAGATATTTATATCCGATATTGACATTGTTCAGAAACACCTGGAAGGAGTAAATTAAAATGATTACTGCAATGGCACTTCAGCATAGGCTGACATTCAATACAAACCGTTTTTCAATACCACATATAGATGACGATCTTGTCAGAAAACTCTATAATGCGGATTATGGATCATTCAAAATAAACGCGATGGCATGTGATAGTGTATTAAACACGGAAGGAAAGATAGATTTTAAGAAAACCCATAAACTTTTCAAAGACAATCTAGTCGAAAAAGATGGCACACTGAAATTTTTCCAAATGTCATATGGTGTCAATGGTTCATACGGTTTCTTTATGAGGCACTCTAAAGAGCAGATACCTTTTACTCCGGCAGATTATAATTTCAGACCGATATTAGATGTGGCTGTCATTAACAAGCTAAAAGAAATATTATCCTCAGAAGAATTGATAGATTTCAATGTTCTGGGAGAAGCGGGATTCACTCTTTTCCTGGCAAGGGACCTGTCAAATCAGAAAGAAGGTCAAGTTTCCCAGAAATATAAAGATAAGGCTTGTGGCCTCAAAGTGAAAATCAACATAACAAGTGAGGATGATAGGACTATTATCAGTTTTGATGCCGTTGAAGCCCTCATTAGAAAAAATGACGATCAGATCATAGAGACCATCCACAATTATGAGTCTTATAAAAAGATTCCATCGCATGATAATAAAATCCCATTTATAAATATGGATAACCCAGGGAAATCGCATCTCTATCTCATGCTTCTGTTAAGGAGGGCGATAGTATCAGTTTTCGAGGCAGCGAATATTCCCTATGAAAATACTTTATTTGAACCGTCATATCTGGCAACAGGTTTTCGTTCATTGTCAAGTGATCATAAGCTGGATGATGTGAAAATTCTTTATAAAGAAGAGGATAGAGCTTCATTTCCTGAACTCTTCGATTTTTATATTGGTGAGCTTCAGGAGCTTATGAAAGAGAAGGCGATAAAATACTTAGTTATTCCATACGATAATATTATTGACCTTCAGACGATTACCTCTGATGGTTTTTCAATTATTTTACAAATCGCTCCACAAGACAATGAGAGCGGATTTGTCAGGTGTCATAAAAAAGGAAAGGAGAACATCATAGCAACAAGTGATTATCTCCACCTGCTTGATAGGTTTAAAATTACGGGAGAGTATGGTGTCCTGGATGACTATATAATTGACGATTATACAGCCTTGAAAATAGAGACATATAAAAACCAGAAAACCTCCAGAACGCAAGGGTTCACCATTGATATTCGAGCTCATGACTCCTTAAAGCAAAATGTGGGAATGCTGAAAGAAATGGCTCGGCCAGAGTGGTTGGCACGACATTCTGTAATAGATTCAAATATAGAATACGCACATAAAAATGCTTTGCAATTTATGAACAGCACAAGATCAAAGATTAAAAAGGTTATAGAGGAATTGTCTCTTAAATCTCTTTTGCTTTCTGATGCTAATATTAGACTGCCTTTTATAAGTGGATGTGAGGAAATAACTGTAAGAAATGTCCACAAGATGAAAAACATTGCTACCGTCTCTTCATTAACATTCAATGCTGTGAATATAAACGATGGAGTTGCCGAGTATTCAATTTCAGATATTGTAAAATATACAATCAATAAAACAGCTTTCAACAATTCCGATGAGATTTCTGGACTTGTGGGTCGTTGTGACTATGGTAACATAAGTTTTGGTGATTATTTGATTGTTACCTGCAATCCGAGTATGCCTTTCCGTTGTTTGACGACAGGGGCTGGAGAAGAACACATCCTGGAATGGAAAAGACATTGTGACAAAAAGGGAGAAAAGCAGAAATCTTCAAAAAGTGTAAAGGGAACCAATCCATACGCTCCAAGAATCTTGCCGGCAAACAGTGTTTTGATTGATAAAAAAGTAGAGAAAACAGAGAGTCAGAATTCACATATTCTTGTTCACTATACGGACGGGAAAGCTGTTATGTTTTTCAAAGGTATGCCATCATCTCTGATAAAAGGAGGCAATAAATTATCGAAGGATATTCCCCTTGTCGAAATTGAACTCTATAAAAAAGAGAATGGTGAGTATGTCCGGCAGGATATTGAGCTTCATCAAGACATAATGGAGTGGTATTTATCATTGATACCTTATGATACAATCAAGATAAACCAGATATCAAAAATGAATATCCTTCAGAAGCTCTGTAATCTTCTTTGTGATTGATTAACAACCAATCACAAAGATACTCCTCTTTCCTTAACGGATGTGTATTCGTTGATCTTCTTGAGATTTTGTTGAGCGAGGAGAAGAGCCTGTGAGTTATTCAAGCCGACCCCTTCAAACAGAATAGTATCCAGTAGCTGTTCTGCGCTTGTAGATTTTA
>DMYZ01000293.1 GCA_003483565.1 Prevotella sp. | reverse complement strand
ACCGTTTCCTGTACAACAAAAGTCAGGTAGACGTAACACGTAAGGTCAGTTTATCGGTAAAGCATCAGCCACTCTCCCGCGTTTTGAGTGAACTTTTTACGGGAAGCGACGTGTCTTATAGAATAGTGGGAAGGCAAATCGTTCTGAATCAAGAGATCCGTCAAGAGGAGCCCAAAGGCCTTCCTCCTCCTGTTACCTCTTCCGGGCATAGAAAAGTGAGTGGAATAGTAACGGATGAGAAAGGCGAACCGATTATAGGAGCTACGATCGTTGTAGCGGGAACTTCGGAAGGTACGGTCAGTGATTTAAACGGTAAATTTTCGATTGGAGTTTCAGGAAGTTCTATTCTTGAAATTTCTTATATTGGTTATAATTCTCAAAATATAAGAGTCGATGGAGAGACGAATCTTTCTCCTATTGTAATGAAAGAAAATACACAGTATTTGAATGAATTAGTTGTTACTGCTTATGGTACACAGATTAGAAAAGACGTGACAGGGGCAATCGGGACAATAGATCTTTCTGATTTAAAAGATATTCCCGGAAGCCAATTTACTCAAAAGTTACAAGGACAAATAGCCGGCGTACAGATTGAAGAGCAGACAGGTGCACCGGGGCAAGGAATTAATGTTAAAATTCGTGGTGCAGCCAGTTTGTCTACGGGTTCTAATCCTCTATATGTCGTTGACGGCTTTCCCATTGTTGGTAATATTAACAACATTAACCCAAGTGAGATTGAATCCATCTCTGTTTTGAAAGATGCAGCCGCAACAACTCTGTATGGTTCTCGTGCAGCCTTTGGCGTTGTTCTGGTTACTACGAAACAGGCAAAAGGTGGTAAGACCAGTGTAGAGTTCAACGGTTATACGGGTTTACAGAGTGTTCCTCAGAAAGGACGCCCCGATATGATGGACGGTGAAGAATGGGCAGAGTTTCGCAAGGAAAACTATTCGGATTTGGGAGTTGGAGTACCTGAAGTTTATCAAGATCCTTCCTCTTATGGTAAGGGTACGGATTGGTATGACGCAATGTTAAGAACTGGTTTGATAAATGACTATAATGTCGCAATTCGTGGTGGTAGTGATAAGTTTTCGACATCAGTAGTTATCGGTTATTTTGGAGAGGGTGGAGTAGTACGTAATAGTAGCTATAACAGAATCTCGGTTCGTGCAAATACGATGTATAAAATTTCTCCAACTTTAACGGCACAATTTAGTATAGCTCCAACATATAGTTGGGAAAACCGGCAAGAAACAGATGGGTTGTTTTCTGAGGGTGGCTTGTTATATAATGCACTGTTAACTTCACCAATTCTTACATATAAGGATAAAGATGGCAATATGCCGGTAAATATAACAACTTCAGGCATAACACAAGTTGATACTCCTAACTGGGTCCGATCAATTGAAGATACCAGGAACAGGTATAATACAGGAAGGCTCTTAACAGATGGTTCCTTGGAATATAGACCTATAAGGGACCTTAAACTGAAGACAAGTGTAAGCGCGGACTTGGGAGCAGAAAATCATCATTATTTTGTTCCTTCAACAGCCGGCAGAAAATTTGCAGCGGCTGCCAGTGAGATTAATGCTACACTCACAAATTCAGACAATCGTTATTGGAGTTGGTTATGGGAGAATACGGCAACTTATAAACATGCGTTTGGTGATCATCATTTAGAAGCTCTCGTTGGTTATACAATGCAGAAATATCATTATAATTACAGCGAATTTTCAGGGAGTGATTTTACAGATGACCGTGTCGCAACGATTGATGCAGCATTGGTAAAGAATACTCCTACAGAAGATATTCAAGAATGGAGTATGATATCTTACCTGGGGAGAATAAATTATGATTTTAAAGAAAGATATCTGTTAAGTACCAGTATTCGTCGAGATGGAAGTTCTCGATTTGGTTCTGATAATAAATGGGGTAATTTCTCAGCAATAAGCCTTGGATGGTTAGTAAATGAAGAAAAGTTTATGGATTTTTCTAAAGACTGGTTGTCAATGTTCAAGATCAGAGCTAGTTACGGTACAGTTGGTAACAATAATATAGGTAATTATACCCAGTATAATGTTTTGTCAGATGCCAAAGTCGTATTTGGCAATACGACCGAAAACGGAGTACAAGTTACGCGTCTTGGCAATTCGGATTTAGGATGGGAGAAGACCGGAGAATTTGATTTCGGTGTAGATTTGTCTTTTTTAAATAGTCGTATTACGTTTACTTACGATTATTACAATAAGATTACAAGGAATCTGCTCTATTCATTATCAGTACCTCAGGAATCAGGGTTCTCTAATTTTATGGGAAATGTAGGAAAAATTAAATTCTGGGGTCATGAATTGGGATTGGTGAGTCATAATCTGACCGGAGAATTTAAGTGGAATACTAATTTTAATATTAGCATTCCTGATAATAGAGTCTTGGAACTATCTGGATTAAGCGATCATCTTATAGCATACACAAGCATCTTTTCTACTATAACCAAGGTAGGTGGTAAAATTGGACAATTCTATGGAATGGTTCAGGATGGAGTATATAAAAACCAAGAAGATTATGATAGTTCTCCCAAGGGGGTTGATTCTGAAGTAGGTACTATTAAGTTCCGTGACATAAATGGTGATGGGAAAATCACTTATAATGATGAGAATGGTGATAAGACAATTATAGGTGACCCATTTCCGGATTTCACTTTTGGTTTTACTAATTATTTCTCTTGGAAAAATTTTGATTTGAATATTGTTACTACGGGGTCTGTTGGAAATGATGTCGTATCTGCAATAGAGCAGGGAACGATGAATCTTGATGGTATTTTCAATGTTCTGAAAGACGTGAAATACCGATGGCGGTCAGCGGAGGATCCCGGTGATGGAAAATATGGTAAATCAACTTCAGACACAGGACGTGAACGTGACCAGTTCAGTACGCGTTATATAAAAGATGGCAGTTATTTTGCCATAGAAGATATTACGATAGGTTATACATTCC
>DMYZ01000233.1 GCA_003483565.1 Prevotella sp. | reverse complement strand
AAATTTATTCATATCAAATCTCAGAATTTACCTTAGAATTACTTAGTATTAACATTTTATATAGATTTTCGATACAAATATCGAATTTAAGCCTAATCAAATTAAATGTAAATTAATATTCTATGAAAAAATTACCAAGAAAGCATATATTAACCTTATGCCTAGCTTGTTGTTTTAACGTGGCAGTTTTTGCCCAGCAAGTGACCTTTAAAGTCAAAAATGTGACTGTAAAGACAGCCGTCATTAAATTCAAGAGAGCCACTGGTTATTCTTTTGTATTTGGATCTAATAAGGTGGATACCAATAAGAAAATCAGTGTCAATGCTAATAATCGACCATTAAAAGAAGTTGTCAATCAGATTTTGGCAGGCCAGAATCTAGACTATGAGATTAATGGTAATTTTATTATTGTGAAAGAAAGGCAGCAGATAGAACAGAGGAGGGAAAGTCCTCAGAGATCTTATTTTAATAGCTCTCAAATTATTAAAGCTACAGGTAGAATAGTTGATGTGAATGGTGAACCTATTATTGGAGCATCTGTTATTCAAAAAGGAACAAGTAATGGTGTGGCCACAGATATTGATGGACACTATACTTTGAGAGTCCCTTCCGGAAGTACTTTGGAAATATCTTATGTCGGATTTCAAAAGAGTATGATCTTAGCAGGTGTGGGTAAGAATACAATCATGCGAGAGGATTCAAAAGATTTGAATGAGGTAGTGGTTGTAGGGTATGGTACTATGCGTAAATCCGATCTTACAGGATCAATCTCTCAAACGAAGGGGGATGATATCTTGAAAGGACAGAATTTCAATGCGCTTGAAGGGTTGAAAGGTAAAGCGGCTGGTGTTAATATCTATAATAATACAGGACAACCTGGAGGAGAAATGCGTGTTATTATTCGTGGTATTTCTACAATTAATGCATCCACAAATCCTCTGTATGTGGTTGATGGTGTAGTGATGTCAGATTTTCAATATCTTAACCCTAACGATATTGAATCCATAGAAGTACTGAAAGATGCTTCAGCGGAGGCAATTTACGGTGCTCGTGGCGCAAATGGCGTCATATTGGTGACGACTAAACGCGGTATAGAGGGGCATGGGGCACGTATTTCTTATGAGGGCTCAATTTCGATCAGTTCGATGGCAAGAAAAATGAAGGTCATGAATTCTTCGGAATGGATGTCTGCTTTCAAGCAAGGTCTGGAGAATGCAAATACTTGGCAAGGGAAGAATTTTGATACAGATTTGTCGAAAATATTTACAGATTCTCGTTTGTTCAAGTCAGATGGAACCCCAATATATAATACAGACTGGCAAAATGAGGCTTCCCGTACATCAGTTTCTCAGAATCACCAGTTGAATATTCAGCGTGGTGGAAAAGATTATTCTATGGGTGCATTTTTTAATTATACTGATCAGGAAGGTATTCTTCTTAATTCTTATTACAAACGTATGAATGCAAAGTTTGCTTATGATGATAAACCGACCAAATGGTTGTCCTCTTCCATTAATATATTGGTAAACCATACATGGGGTAATCGTACCTCAGATAATCCCTATGGTCAAGGGGCTTTGCGTACTATGATAGAGCAATTGCCCTTTCTGCCTGTAATGATTGATGGACATTATGCCCAAACCAGTGATGTGATGACGACTGCGATCCTTAATGACAAAAATAACTCGAACAGTGGTTATCAAAGTTTCAGCCCTGAAGGTGTAGGAAATCCTATAGAATTGCTGAAGAGGATGAAATCAGATACTTATCATACTCAAATTTTTGGAAATGCTGCGTTTACTTTTCATTTGATGAAAGATTTGGATTTGAAGACCCAATATGGTGTTGACTATCATATTGATCGTTATAAGGGCTATACCCCATTTACTCCACGTCCATTGATTAATCAAAACTCTGAAGGTTCTGCAAGTGCAAATAGTTCTAATGCTTTTTACTGGCAGGAGGAGACGTATTTGACTTATATTAATACTTTTGGGAAAAACCACATTAATGCAATGGGCGGGATGTCCTGGTCAGAGCGAAAGTATGATTATTTTAGTGCTTCAGACAGTAAATATATAGATGATTATGATGGCTTTTATAATTTAGGTTCTGGTACTAACCGTCCTAGTGTTGGCAGTGACTACGATAAGTGGGCTATGAATTCTTACTTTTTCCGTCTTGCCTATAATTATGATGACACTTATCTGGCTACTGTAACCGGCCGTTATGATGGCTCTTCTAAATTCGGTAAAGATAATAAATATGCGTTCTTCCCTTCATTAGGTTTGGGATGGGTGGCATCGAATGAACCATTTCTTAAGAATGTAAAGCTGATTAGTCATTTGAAATTACATTCATCAATTGGATTAACCGGTAATTCTGAAATAGGGACTTATTCTTCTCTTGCACGAGTAAGTCAGTCTAATGCCATTGTGGGCAATTCGCTTCAGGTCGTGTCTTATTTGGACAATCTCCCTAATGATAAATTAAAATGGGAGAAGACATTACAATGGGATCTTGGTTTTGAACTTGGATTGCTAAAAGACAGATTGAATTTTGATATTTCTTATTACTATAAATATACTTCTGACCTGTTACTTAATCGACCAGTCCCAGAGTCTACTGGATTCTCTTCTATCATGGATAATATTGGAGCAGTATCCAACCATGGTTTTGATATTTTGATTACGGCGTATCCAATAGACAGCAAAGACTTCCAATGGCAATCAACGCTTAATCTGGGATTTAATAAAAACAAGGTGGAAAAACTTGATGAGGGTGCGTCCGTGGATC
>DMYZ01000240.1 GCA_003483565.1 Prevotella sp. | reverse complement strand
TTATAATGAACGTTATATTGTCCTGGCTTCCTTGCGCTGGGATGGCTGCTCTGTATTTGGAGGTAATAATAAATGGGGGTGCTTTCCGGCATTCTCTGGCGCTTGGGTCGTTTCAGAAGAAAAGTTCTGGAAAAAACTGGATATGCCATGGTGGAGTTCTTTCAAACTTCGTGCCAGTTATGGCGTAACCGGTAATAATGAAATATCAAACACGGCAGCCTATGCCACTTTAACCGGTTCTCTGTATGGTGGCGCTTCAGGATATAATGCTAACAGTCTCGGTAATAGTGATTTAGGCTGGGAGAAAACTCATAGTACTGATCTTGCTGCAGATTTTGCTTTTTTCAATAATGCCATCCAACTTTCGGTTGATTACTATACTAAGACGACCAAGGACCTGCTTTATCAAGTACCAGTAGCCGGTGCTTCTGGTTTTACAACAACATGGGATAATATCGGTGAAATTGATAATAAGGGTGTTGATATTGAACTTACTACTCATAATTTAAGGGGTGCTTTCAAGTGGGATACTTCATTTAACATGTCATACAATCATAATAGAGTAGGATCTCTTGGAGTGGATAATACACCGATCCATTCAGGTTTCAATGGAGCTGGTGATGGCTCCACTGCTTCTAATATTCTCGCTGTAGGTCATCCGGTAAATGCTTTTTATATGTACAAGGCTATTGGTGTTTGGAAAACACAGGCTGAAATAGATGACTATGCCAGGCAGTGTGGCGTAAGTAAGTTGACATTCCAGGGAACACAAACTATCAAACCTGGTGATATTAGATATTTAGACGTTAATCATGATGGTAACTGGACTCTTGCGGATGACCGGGTTTATCTTGGCCAGCCTACTCCGAAAATTACATACGGCTTAACCAATTCTTTTCAGTGGAAAGGTTTTGATGCTCAACTCTTAATTACAGCACAGACAGGTGGAAAGATTTTAGGTACGATCGGCAGAGCTATAGATCGTCCCTCTATGGGTGCTGCTACCGAAGTCTTTAGCTGGTGGAAACATTGTTGGTGGAGTGAATCTGATCAGGGTGATGGGAAAACGCCTTATATCTTAAGTACGACTACTGGTGGAACTGTGGATTCACGCTGGCTTTATAGTAGTGATTATTTAAGTATTAAAAACTTAACTATCGGCTACACTGTTCCCTTGAAAACAAAGTGGGTATCTAACCTTCGTTTTTATGCTTCATTTGAGAATCTGTTCCTTTTTGATCATTATAAAGAAGGTTATTCTCCAGAAGCGGCTAATGCTTCTAAATCTACAGCTCCAGGTGGAGCCACTGCAACAGGATTGGATTATGGAGGCTATCCTACAGCTCGTATGTATACGTTTGGTATTAACTTGACTTTCTAAAATCGAAAACCATGAAACTGAAAAATAAATTTTTTATAGGAATAAGTGCTCTGTTTCTTTCTATGACCATTCTGTCTTGTGACAATTTCTTGGATCAACCACCTAAGGACTTACTTCCTTCAGATGGATTTTATCAGACCGCGTCACAGGCTGAGCAGGGAGTAATAGGTGTATATAGTGATTTGAGATATGTTTCTGATTATGAGTATCTGATGATGTCTGAGTGTCGGTCAGATAATGCTTGGGTTGAACCTCGGACAAATGGTCAACGAGATTATTCTGATATTGGCACATTTCGAGCCACCTCATCTCTTGGCACATTTGAGAGTACTTGGAATGCGTGGTATAAAGTTATTTATGATGCTAATGTTGCTCTTCAGAAAATACCGAAGACCAGTTTTACTAATGCGGATTTTCAGAAACAGCTACTGGGCGAGTTACACTTCCTAAGGGGATGGGCTTATTTTGAATTGGTCAGACTTTATGGGAATGTTCCCATGATTACTACTCCTCTGACTCCAGCAGAAGCTAATGCTACTCCTCAGACAAAAGGACTTGATATAATTAACCAACTCGTTATTCCTGATTTGCAGCAGGCTCAAACTTTACCAGGCAGAGGCGAAATCTTGAATGCACAGGCTGTTCCTGTTCCTTCAGAAGGACGGGCGGATTGTGTTGCTGCTAATGCAATGCTGGCTCGTGTATATATGACCCTTGCCGGATATCCGTTTAATGATCCTACTGCTATTGCTAAAGCTAAGATCTGTTTAAATACCGTTTTAACCAAGAAATCAGATTATTGGGCTCCAACTATTGAAGAGTGGCGAAAGCAATGGACACCTGCTTATGCAAATAAGTATTCTATCTTTGCTATCCAGTATCGTACAGGTGGTAATGGAAATCCTGCTATCTTTGATTTTTCTCCAGCATTGCCACCTTCCTATACGACAGTCCGTATTTTTGGTAATCAAATTTATATCGATAAATCTCTTCGGTATGAATTTGACAAAGTCTATTCTTCTGGTAGTAAGGATTTGAGAGGCGAAGAGTGGTCTATTCTTGATGGTTATTCGGCTGAACCAAATTTTCCAGCTTATTCAAATACAAAAGAAAGTGTGACAGTGGATGGCGCAACAACGACTCAATATGTTAATTCCATGTTCTATAAGTTTATGCCTTCCAAACATAAACTTGCCTCATTGAGTATGACCCTTGATGAAAGTAGTTTAAAAGATTATAATGATTGGCCGGTTAACTTTCCTGTTCTGCGTATTGAAGATATGATGTTGCTTAATTCTGAGATCCTGATACAGGAAGGTAAGATTGCAGATGCACTTGATGCTGTCAATGAGATCCGTCAGCGTGCTGGATGTGATCTTGTTCCTACTGACGTAGATGCAGCAACAGCTTTGAATTATGTTAAGCGTGAACGCCGCATCGAATTAATGGGTGAAGGTGTTCGTTGGTTTGACGAAGTGCGCTATGGTACTTGGAAACAAAATACGATAGATAAGTTTAATCGTTATAATAATCCTGTAGGCACAGCAATCTCTGATGTCAGTGATGGAAGGTATATTTATCCGATACCAGAAAATCAGATGAATATAAAACCTGGAACTTATGTTCAGAATACTGGTTACTAAAATCAGTAATATTAATGTTTTTGGATAGATGATTGATGTCTTTTAATATAGAAGATGTTTTATATTATTAAGTAGGTTGTTTACTCCTGTTCTTGTCAACAGGAGTAAACCTTCAGGGTTCTTGAAATCTAATAAGAAAGACTTATATGTAGATTCTGAAAATAGTTAATAAAATCAATAAGAAATCCTTGAATTTTTGCTTAAGAAAGAAAATTTGTCTATTTTTGTTTTTGCAAAGGAATATCTCCTGTTTTGGGCAATTGATCCAAAAGTTGAAGATGACATCGGTTAAGGGTGATCATTCCTTTAGCGGTAGTTATATACCGGAGATTATTTACAAACGCTTAAAATAATTATATTAAGACAATGAACAGAATGAATTTAACAGGAATGGGATTGATGGCTGCTGCTATTTTGCCAGGAAAAGCTTTGGCCCAGCAGACTGGTCAGACCGTGACGCCGGAAAGACCGAATATCGTGTTTATCCTGGCTGATGACCTGGGTTATGGTGATCTGCACTGCTATGGTAATGATTACATCAAAACACCGAATATCGATCGATTAGCTGCTCAAGGAACTGTTTTTGAACAGGCATACGCAGGGAGGGGAATCGGTTCTCGGTCCCGTTGCGCCTTGATGACGGGTGAATTTACCGGTAAAACGCGTATTCGTGG
>DMYZ01000056.1:16831-18762 GCA_003483565.1 Prevotella sp. | reverse complement strand
GATGGGCAGGGATAACGGATATAAGTAAATATATAAGAAATAGTTTCTAACAGTTAAATATTTAAATTTCAATCATTTATGTGGTTAATCAATTCACCGATTGGTAGAAAAGTTGTAATGTCAGTTACTGGCATTTGCCTTATTCTATTCTTGACATTCCACTTGTGCATGAATGTTGTAGCAGTCTTTTCTGGCACAGGCTACAATGGAATTTGTGCTTTTTTAGGCTCAAATTGGTACGCAGTACTGGGTACGATTGTACTGGCAGCTTTGGCAGTATGTCACATCCTTTATGCATTTACGCTGACAGCACAAAACCGTCGCGCACGTGGTGATGTCCGCTACGAGGTAACTTCTCGTCGTCCAGAAGTAAGTTGGGCTAGTCAGAACATGTTGGTATTAGGTATCATCATCCTGCTTGGCCTGATTCTCCATTTGTTTAACTTCTGGTATAATATGATGTTTGCAGAATTGGCAGGTATCACAAATCCTATTCCTCCTACTCATGGTTTTGAATACATTCAACAGACCTTCAGTAATCCTGTTTTTGTAATACTCTACATCATCTGGATTTGTGCTCTATGGTTTCATCTGACTCATGGTTTTTGGAGTGCTATGCAGACATTAGGGCTGAGTGGTAAGATCTGGTTAAAGCGCTGGCAATGTATTGGTTTCGTTTACGTTACCATTCTTTTATTAGGTTTCCTCTTCGTTATCCTGTCATTTGCACTGGGTTTCGCACCAAGTCTCCACTAATTATTATTTAATTCTTTTATATTTTTAAAAACAAGAATTATGTCACAGATCGATTCTAAAATTCCAGAAGGCCCTTTGGCTGAAAAATGGACTAATTATAAAGCACATCAGAAACTTGTAAATCCTGCCAATAAGCGTAAGCTAGATATTATAGTTGTTGGTACTGGTCTTGCTGGTGCATCTGCAGCAGCATCTCTTGGTGAAATGGGATTCCATGTTATCAGTTTCTGCATTCAAGATTCAGCACGTCGTGCTCACTCTATTGCAGCACAGGGTGGTATTAATGCCGCTAAGAACTATCAGAATGACGGTGACTCTGTTTACCGCTTATTTTATGATACCATCAAGGGTGGTGATTATCGTTCACGCGAGGCTAATGTATATCGTCTGGCTGAGGTCAGTGCCAATATTATTGACCAGTGCGTTGCTCAAGGTGTTCCTTTTGCCCGTGAATATGGAGGCATGCTTGCTAACCGTTCTTTCGGTGGTGTTCAGGTTTGCCGTACTTTTTATGCAAAGGGACAGACTGGTCAGCAGCTGCTGCTTGGTGCTTATTCTGCTTTGATGAAAGAGGTTCATCGTGGTACTGTTGAACTTCATACTCGTACAGAGATGGAAGATATTGTTATTATCGATGGTCGTTGCAGGGGTATTATAGCCAAGGACCTTGTATCAGGTAAACTTGTCCGCTATTCTGCTCATGCTGTATGTTTGGCTACCGGTGGTTATGGTAATGCTTATTTCCTGTCTACCAATGCTATGGGATGTAACTGTACTGCAGCTTTACAGGCTTATCGTAAGGGCGCTTATTTTGCAAACCCTTGTTTTGTGCAGATCCATCCGACTTGTATACCGGTACATGGTGACAAGCAAAGTAAATTGACTTTAATGTCAGAGTCTCTTCGTAATGATGGTCGTATCTGGGTTCCTAAGAAACTGGAAGATGCCAAGAAACTTCAAAAAGGCGAAATCCAGGGCAGGGATATTCCAGAAGAGGATCGTGATTATTACTTGGAGCGTCGTTATCCTGCATTTGGTAACCTAGTACCTCGTGATGTTGCTTCACGTGCGGCCAAGGAACGTTGTGATAAGGGCTTCGGTGTTAATAATACCGGTCTGGCTGTATTCCTCGACTTCTCAGAAGCATTCCAGCGTCTGGGTCGTGATGTTGTAGA
>DMYZ01000056.1:0-16555 GCA_003483565.1 Prevotella sp. | reverse complement strand
TCTGATCATGGAGCAAACCGTCTTGGAGCATCTGCATTGATGCAGGGTTTGTCCGATGGCTATTTTGTCATTCCTTATACCATGCAGAATTATCTGAGCGATCAGATTACTGTTCCCCGCTTCTCCACGGATCTTCCGGAATTTGAAGAAGCAGAGAAGGGTGTACAAGCAGAAATAGATCGTATCTATAATGTTAAAGGTGATGAAAGTGTTGACTCTATTCACAAGAAACTTTATCATATTATGTGGGAACATGTAGGTATGGGCCGCACGAAGGAAGGTCTGGAGACTGCATTGCAAGAATTAAAATCTCTTCGTAAAGAATTTGACGAACATATTCGTATTCCGGGAGAGAAGGAAGGCTTGAACACTGAGCTTGACAAGGCTATTCATCTTCGTGACTTTATCACTATGGGTGAGTTGGTAGCTTATGATGCTCTTAATCGTAATGAAAGTTGCGGCGGACATTTCCGTGAAGAGAGCCAGACAGAAGATGGCGAGGCTAAACGTGATGATGAAAACTTCATGTATGTTGCATGTTGGAAGTATGCAGGTACAGATGAGAAAGCTCCAGAGCTTCTCAAGGAAAATCTCGACTATCAGTATATCAAGGTACAGACTCGTAACTACAAGTCTTAATAAGTGGACAAAATAAAGAATAAGATAATGGATACAAATATAAGTTTCACGCTTAAAGTATGGCGTCAGAACGGACCTCAGGCTAAAGGTCATTTCGATACATTCGAGATGAAGGATATCCCAGGTGATACTTCTTTTCTCGAAATGTTGGATATCCTGAACGAACAACTTATCGAAGATAATAAAGAACCGTTTGTCTTTGATCATGACTGTCGTGAGGGCATCTGTGGTATGTGTTCTCTTTATATTAATGGCCATCCACATGGACCGGCACAAGGTGCTACGACCTGCCAACTTTATATGCGTCGTTTCCATGATGGTGATGTTATTACAGTAGAGCCATGGCGTTCGGCTGCCTTCCCTGTAATCAAAGATTGTATGGTAGACCGTTCTGCTTTTGATAAGATTCAGCAGGCAGGTGGTTATATTTCTGTTCGTACAGGTCAGCCACAGGATGCCAATGCGATTCTTATTTCTAAGGATGCTGCAGATGAAGCTATGGACTGTGCTACATGTATCGGTTGTGGTGCATGTGTAGCAGCCTGCAAGAATGGCTCTGCTATGCTGTTTGTCAGCTCTAAGGTCAGCCAGTTGGCTCTTCTTCCCCAAGGCCGTCCGGAGGCTGCACGTCGTGCCAAGGCAATGGTTTCGAAGATGGAAGAACTTGGTTTTGGTAACTGTACCAATACCCGGGCTTGTGAGGCTGAATGTCCTAAAAATGAAAGTATCGCTAATATAGCCCGTTTGAACCGCGAGTTCATCAAGGCTAAACTTAACGATTAATCCTAATAAGGATATTAATCATATTTGGTTCGTTATAATACCATCAGGTATTATGACGGACCTTTTCTTTTTAATAGATTAATCAATGAATAGTAATATATATATATTATTTTTCTTATTTCTTCCTTTGGCATCCTGTACATCAAAGGCCCAAAGTTCTAAGGAGCAGTTGTCTCCTCAGCTGGTGAAAGAACCGGTAACAAAGGTGGCGTCTCCTCATGTAAAGAGAGATTTGTCTCCAATTCCAAAGGCTAGGTCTTTGAGTGCAACAGCAAAGTCTTTGGCTCGTCAGGGATATACTAATATCAAGGATATAGATCCTTCCATCCAGGTAAGTCTGATGTATAGTCGTCCTGATAATTTTTGTGGTGAAATTCTTTATGATGATCTATGTGAGGCATATCTTCATCCTAAAGCAGCTCAAGCTTTGAAGAAAGCTCAGGAATATCTTAAAAGCATCCGTCCAGATCTTAGTTTGAAAGTCTATGATGCTGCTCGTCCGATGCATATCCAGCAGGAAATGTGGGATAAGGTGAAAAACACCCGTAAGTATTTCTATGTATCCAACCCTGCTCATGGTGGAGGAATGCACAATTATGGCATGGCTGTTGATATTACGCTTTGTACTTTGAAAGGGGATACTCTTAATATGGGGACAAAGATAGACTATATGGGCTCTGCTGCTCATATAGACAAGGAACGAAGTCTGGTGGCTCAGGGAAAGATAAGCAGGCATGCTCTATCTAATCGTCTTTTGCTTCGTGAAGTGATGCGTCATGCCGGTTGGATTCCTTTGCGAACAGAATGGTGGCATTTCAATCTTTGTTCAAGAGTTACAGCCAGACGTTATTATAAAGTTATTAAATAAAAACTATTGGGTAAAATCATAATAAACAGAATATGCGTATGGAATTATCTTCAGAGGTATCTTCATTTATAAAAAGATATAGAAAGGATAATGTCCGGCAGACAGCGTTGTCCTCGGCAGCATCTCTGTTGTCGCATGATGAGCTTATCATAGCTTTACAGCAGATAGAAGGATGGCAAAAAGCCTGTAAGAAAATTCCTTCATGGGCTTCAATGGAAGGAATCATATATCCTGCAGAACTTTCTATGGAGCAGTGCTCATCTGAGCAAACTGCAAATTATAAAGCTCGGTTGGTGAAAAGATTGTCTCAGTTAAGGTTTGCTGAGAAGCCAAGAGTATCAGCAGACTCACTTTCAGAGAATATTATAGTAGACTTGACAGGAGGCTTGGGGGTTGATTTTTCATTCATGGCGCGTTGTTTTTCTCATGGAGTATATGTAGAGCGTCAGGAATGTTTATGTACTGTAGCAAGTCATAATTTCCGCTTGTTGGGCCTTCCGTGGGCTCGTGTGGTCTGTCAGGATGGAATAGAATACCTGCACCAGTTGTCACATGTCTTCTTGATTTATCTAGATCCGGCAAGGAGAAATATTTCCGGAGGACGGACATATGCTATTTCAGATTGTACTCCGGATGTTCTTGGCATGGAGAATGAGCTGATGGATAAAGCTGAATATATCGTATTAAAGCTATCACCTATGCTTGACTGGCATAAGGCCGTAGATGACTTGAACCATCATAGTAAGGTAGTGAGTGAAGTCCATATTGTTTCTGTAGGTAATGAATGTAAAGAACTCCTAGTTGTGCTCAGCCACCATGTGTCTGAGAAATTCACAGTCTATTGCGTTAATGACGATAAGTCTTTTTCTTTTGCATCATCAGATAGAGAAGACATACTTCCATTAATAGATTCATCAATAGATCTATCCGGATGTTATCTTTATGAACCTAATGCCTCTATGATGAAAGCAGGAAATTTTGCACTTTATGCAAAATTATTTGGAGGAAAGTTTTTGGGGAAGAATACTCATTTGATGTTATCTTCGCGGCCTATATCGGATTTTCCGGGAAGAGGTTTTCATATTCTTAGGACGGTTTCTTTCAATAAAAAAGAACTTCGCAAAGGATTGGCAGGAATAACTCAGGCGAATATTACTACGAGGAATTTTCCCATTTCTGTGTCAGAGCTTCGTAAGAAATTGAAGTTGGGTGATGGGGGACTTTGCTATATTTTTGCAGCAACGCTTGGTGACAGCCGTCATGTGCTTTTGATTACAGAAAGATACTGATGTTTTGGAATAAAAGCAAGAGTATCATGTTCTAATTTCCTTGAAATCATTAGATTTTATGCAATTGCTTTTGCAAAATCCTTTTTTTTTATTACATTTGCATGTTAAAGCAATTAATTATAACAAAATAAGATAAATGTCAACAGTAGAGATTAAGAAGGTCACATCTAAGAAAGATCTAAAAAAATTCATAGAGTTTCATTATGACTTATATGAAGGAAATTTGTATGATGTCCCTAATCTATATAGCGACAATTTTAATACTTTAAGTAAAGACAAGAATGCTGCTTTCGATTTTTGTGAGGCAGAATATTATCTGGCATATAAAGATGGAAAATTAGTTGGGCGTGTTGCTGCTATTATTAATCATAAGGCAAACGAGAGATGGAATGTTCATTCTGTCCGCTTTGGTTGGATTGACTTTATCGATGACTATGATGTATCTGCAGCTTTGTTGAAGGCTGTGGAAAATTATGGTAAGCAAAAGGGAATGAATGAGATCGTTGGTCCTCTAGGCTTTACCGATATGGACCCGGAAGGCATGCTTACATGGGGATTTGACAAACTCGGTACAATGGCTACAATTTATAATTATCCATACTATCCTCAGCATATTGAACATATTGAAGGTTTCGAGAAAGATAATGACTATGTAGAATTTTATATGGAGGTACCGGAAACGATACCTGAGAAATATCTTAAGGTAGCAGATATGGTAGAGAAACGTTATAATCTGCATATCAGGAAATTAACAATGAAGGACATCTTCATACGGGGGTATGGTCGAAAGATATTTGAATTGATTAACGCTACTTATGATGACCTATATGGATTTTCTCAATTGAGTGACCGGCAGATAGACCAATATGTAAAGATGTATCTTCCTCTGGCCGATTTAGATCTTGTCACGGTTATTGAGGACGGTAATAACAATGATAAGATTGCAGGTTTTGGTGTTACTATACCATCTCTTTCCCGCGCTTTACAAAAGTGCCATCGTGGAAGGCTATTCCCTTTTGGATGGTGGCATGTTCTCAGAGCTGTCAAATTCCATAAAACAGAGGGTGTCGATTTGTTACTTCTTGGTGTCCTTCCTGAATATCGTTCGAAAGGTGCCAATGCCTTATTGTTTGCCGATCTTATTCCCCGTTATCAAAAATATGGTTTTAAGTGGGGAGAAACTCAGGTGGAAATGGAAGATAATAATGGTGTTCAAAGCCAATGGGGACCATTGAATCCTGTTAATCATAAGCGTCGCCGTTGTTATAAAAAGGACATTTAGAATATAGCTTTCTTTCTTCCATGGAATTTGAAATTATGGGAGATTCAATAAAAAAATTATGTCAGAAGAAAACGAAAATATCAAAGATCAGCAGCCAGTAGCATATACTGATGATAATATCCGTCATCTTTCCGATATGGAGCATGTCAGGACTCGTCCGGGTATGTATATCGGACGTCTTGGTGATGGAAACCTGCCGGAGGATGGTATCTACGTACTTCTGAAAGAAGTTATCGATAATTCTATTGATGAATTCAAGATGAATGCCGGTGACCGGATAGAAGTCGATATTGAAGATAACCTCCGTGTATCGGTGCGTGATTATGGCCGTGGCATTCCACAAGGAAAATTGGTTGAAGCTGTAAGCATGCTGAATACCGGTGGAAAGTATGACAGCAAAGCCTTTAAGAAGAGCGTTGGATTGAATGGTGTCGGAGTAAAGGCTGTCAATGCTTTGAGTTCTAAATTTGCTGTCCGCTCATTCCGTGATGGAAAGGTTCGTGAGCTTGAGTTTGAAAGAGGAACAAAGAAGAGCGATCACACCAGCAAATCGGACGATGAAAATGGTACTTATATTTTCTTTGAACCAGATGAAATCTTGTTTAAGAACTATAGCTTCCATGATGATATTGTCGAGACGATGTTACGCAATTATACGTATCTCAACTCCGGATTGACGATCATGTACAACGGCCGGCGTATTCGAAGCCGTAACGGACTGGAAGATCTGCTGACTGATAATATGACCGTTGACGGTCTTTATCCCATTGTTCGTATAAAAGGTGAGGATATAGAGATCGCTTTCACTCATACTAACCAGTATGGTGAAGAATATTATTCTTTTGTTAATGGCCAGCATACTACTCAGGGAGGAACTCACCAGAGTGCTTTCAAGGAACATATAGCCAAGACTATAAAGGAATTCTATAATAAGAACTACGAATATACGGATATTCGCAACGGACTTGTTGCAGCTATTGCGCTCAACGTAGAAGAACCGGTATTCGAGAGTCAGACTAAGATCAAGCTCGGTAGTGCTCAGATGGCCCCGGGAGGAGAATCTATCAATAAGTTTGTTGGTGATTTTCTTAAAAAAGAAGTTGATAATTACCTTCATATCCATTCAGATATAGCAGAAGTTATTGAGAATAAGATAAAAGAGAGCGAGCATGAGCGTAAGGCCATGGCCGGTGTAACCAAACTGGCCAGGGAACGTGCCAAGAAGGCTAACCTGCATAATCGCAAGCTCCGTGACTGTCGTGTTCATTTCTGTGATTCTAAAAGTCCGTACAAAGAAGCCAGTTCCATTTTCATTACAGAAGGTGATTCGGCCAGTGGCAGTATTACTAAAAGTCGAGATGTAAACACTCAGGCTGTATTCTCTTTGCGGGGTAAACCGCTCAATTCTTTTGGACTTACCAAAAAGGTTGTCTATGAGAATGAGGAATTCAATCTTCTTCAGGCAGCTCTTGACATTGAGGACGGACTCGATGACCTGCGTTATAATAAAGTCATCGTGGCTACTGATGCCGATGTTGACGGCATGCATATCCGTCTGCTTATTATTACTTTCTTCTTACAATTTTATCCGGATTTGATCAAAAAGGGACATGTCTATGTTCTTCAGACTCCACTTTTCCGTGTACGTAACCGTCGTACGAAAATTAAGGACAAGAAAGTCATTGCGGATGTTGATGCGCAACTTGGCAAAAAGGAGAAGAAAGGTGACTTTATTACTCGTTATTGTTATACTGATGAAGAGCGTGTCAAGGCAATTCATGACTTGGCACCAGATCCGGAGATTACTCGATTTAAGGGACTTGGTGAAATCTCTCCTGATGAGTTTGTTCATTTTATCGGACCGGATATGCGACTGGAACAGGTAACTCTTCATAAAAATGATCAGGTACAGAAACTTCTGGCTTATTATATGGGAAAGAATACGATGGAGCGTCAGAATTTCATTATAGACAATCTTGTTATTGAGGAAGATAAACCTGATATTGATTCTGATCCTTTGGATTAAAAAAAAACTAATCATTAATATGATAATAAAAAAGACTTTACTGTCTCTTCTCTTTCTTGTTGCTGCTACAGCAGCAATGGCCCAGTTGCGTATAAACTGGGGTAAGGATAGTCCTGTACGCAAATTGCAGATAGCAGAAATGGCTATCACAAATCTTTATGTTGATTCTGTCAATGAGCAGAATCTTGTAGAAAATGGCATCCGTGGTATGCTGGAAAAACTGGATCCTCATTCTGCCTATACTTCAGCACAGGAGACAAAGGAGATGAATGAACCTCTTCAAGGTAATTTCGATGGTATTGGTGTACAATTTAATATGATTGAAGATACTTTGGTTGTTATTCAGCCGGTCGTCAATGGTCCTTCAGAGAAAGTTGGTATTCGGGCAGGTGACCGTATCATTTCTGTAAATGATACGGCTATAGCCGGAGTGAAAATGCCAAGGAATGAGATTATGAATCGGCTGCGCGGCAAGAAAGGCACCAGAGTGCGCCTGAAAATTGTTCGTCGGGGAGTTAGTAGTCCGTTGGAATTTACGGTTACACGCGATAAAATCCCTTTGAATACCGTTGATGCTGTTTATATGATTCGTCCGGGCATAGGGTATATTCGTCTGAGTAGTTTTGGAATGACAAGCGATAAGGAAATCGCAAATGCACTTGATACTTTGCAGCGGCAAGGCATGAAAAGTCTTATTTTTGATTTGCAGGACAATGGCGGCGGATATCTTCAGGCTGCTGTGGGTATTGCCAGTCAGTTCCTTCCTAAGGATGATTTGATTGTTTATACAAAAGGAAGGGTAGCTCCTCGTGAAGAATTCAAGTCTGATGGAAAGGGAAAGATGGAGAATGGAAAACTGGTGATTCTGGTTAATGAGTTTACTGCATCGGCTGCAGAAATTGTTACCGGAGCTATGCAGGATCAGGATCGTGGCATTATCGTCGGCCGCCGTACTTTTGGCAAAGGTCTTGTGCAGCGTCCTATACCTTTTGATGATGGCAGTATGATTCGTCTTACGGTTGCCCATTATTATACCCCTTCTGGCCGTTGCATACAGAAACCTTATGAAAAAGGTGATCTGAAAGATTATGAGATGGATTTGGACAATCGATACAAGCATGGTGAACTGCTCCATGAGGACAGTATTCATCTTGATAAATCACAGAAATACTATACACTTGGCAAGCATCGTCTTGTTTATGGAGGGGGCGGTATCATGCCGGATTATTTTGTTCCACTTGATACTACCAAATTTACAGACTTTCATCGTAAGTTGCTTTCCAAGAGCATTGCCATCAATGCGGATTTAAAATATGTTGATGTCCATCGTAAGGAGCTGAAGGCAAAATATCCATCTTTTAATGCATTTTATAAAAAGTATGAAGTGCCGGAAGAGTTGATAGATGAGATTATATCTGAGGGAAAGAAACAAAAGGTAGTGCCAAAAGATGAAGCTGAGCTTGATCGTACACTTCCTTATTTGAAGATGCAGCTCAAAGCGCTTATAGCCCGTGATCTCTGGGATATGAGCCAGTATTATCAGATCATCAATGAGTCTGATGATACCGTGAAGAAGGCATTGGAAATTCTTGAAAAATAAATTTTAAATAAAAAAAATCCACAAGGCTTTTTAACCTTGTGGATTTTTTATTTGTTTCTTAAATCATCCAGCATTTTAAGTGCACGGTTTTCATTTGCTTCCATGATTTCACGTTCTCCGGGACCTTTGTCATTGATACCGCAGAGATGAAGTACGCCATGAATAATGATGCGATGAAGCTCGTCGTCATAAGCCTTGTCAAATTTTTCCGCATTTGTACGGATCGTATCTAGAGAAATGACAATATCACCGTTGATAACATCTTCATTATCATAGTCGAAAGTGATGACATCTGTATAATAGTCATGACCGAGATATTGCCGGTTGCACTCCAGAATTTTTTCGTCATTGACAAACATGTAACCGATTTCACCAACTTTTTTCCCATGATCGGCAGTTACTGTTTTGATCCATGTATTGGTCTCACGTTTTTTTATTTTCGGCATTTTCACGCCATCTACATTATAAGTAATCATAGTCCATGTTTTATTTTTTCTCAGGAAGGAATTCTGTGACGTCTCTGCCAAAGAACTTCAGCTCTCTGACAAGTGTGCTGCTGATGCTCTCAAAGCGTGGCTCAGCGAAAAGAAGCAGGGTTTCCACGCCTCCCATTTGCTTGTTGATGTCAGCCTGTTCCCGTTCATATTCAAAATCTCTTATACTTCTTACACCTCTTACAATTGTGTCAGCACCAATTCGTTTACACATATCTACTGTCAAGTCACTGTAGGTGATAACTTTCACTTTATTGTTGTCAGTATAAAGTTCATCAATATCTTTGAGCCGTTCTTCTATTTCCTTTTCTGTATTTTTCCGTTTGCTCACAGCTATTGCAATGTAGAGCTCATCAAAGAGTTTTAGGGCTCGTTCTGTGATATTCTGATGCCCTATGGTGAATGGGTCAAATGTACCGGTGAATACCCCGATACGTAGTTTATGCTCTGTTTCCATTTTTAATCGAATAAATAAGGTTCGCTGACATTACTTTGATTGGGATTTCTGCCCAAATGTTCAAAAGCGAGTCTTGTAGCCATTCGTCCGCGAGGAGTTCTTTTGATAAATCCCTCCATAATAAGAAAGGGTTCGTATACTTCTTCTACAGTCCCCGTATCTTCACCTATAGCCGTTGCGATGGTAGTCAGTCCGACAGGTCCTCCGCAGAACTTGTCAATGATGGCAAGTAATATTTTGTTGTCTGTTTCATCAAGTCCGTATTGATCAATGTTGAGGGCTTGCAAAGCGACTTTGGCGATATCGTTGGTAATGGTACCGTTTCCTTTTACCTGTGCGAAATCACGGACACGGCGGAGCAGAGAGTTAGCAATACGAGGCGTTCCTCGTGATCTGCGTGATATCTCAGCGGCGGCATCTTCTTCAATAGGAACTTTGAGAAGCTGTGCACTTCGCTTGATAATCTTCTGCAATGTTTCCGGATTATAATATTCCAGATGCAGGTTGATACCGAAACGGGCACGGAGTGGGGCTGTAAGCAATCCACTGCGGGTGGTGGCACCGATCAGGGTAAACGGATTCAGATCAATCTGGATACTTCTTGCAGAAGGTCCCTTGTCAATCATGATGTCAATACGATAGTCTTCCATGGCAGAATAGAGATATTCTTCTACTACTGGAGAAAGGCGATGGATTTCGTCAATGAACAAAACATCATTGGGTTCAAGCGAAGTTAAGATGCCTGCGAGATCTCCCGGTTTGTCAAGTACCGGTCCGCTGGTGATTTTAAATCCCACGCCCAGTTCGTTGGCGATAATGTTACTTAACGTAGTTTTCCCCAAACCAGGAGGACCATGCAGCAAGGTATGATCAAGAGGTTCGCCACGGTATTTGGCAGCCTCTACGAATACGCGCAAGTTATCCACTACATTTTTCTGACCGCTGAAGTCATTAAAGTGTAGTGGTCGCAGTGCATTTTCGAATTCTTTTTCTGCAGGTGAAATATTTTCGTTTCTTACATCAAAATCTTCTGTCATTCAGTATGCTGATATTCTTTTGCTGCAAAGTTACTTATTTTAATTTGTAAAAGCTGGTTTTTCTTAAAACTTTTGTTCAAAGTTTAGGGATATCAGCATCATGTGATTAGTCATTTTTATGCGATAAAAAAGCATATAAAATAAAAACAGGATTACAGATAAAGTCTTTAAAACTTATTTCAATCCTATTTCCTTTATTTGATCTTCAAATTCTTCCCTGTTTCCTATAGCTCCATTCTTTGTGCGTGCCCGATAATTGTAGATAGTATTGACACTGTAATGTAAAAATTCTGCAATTTTAGAACTATCTGTTATTCCCAGGCGTATAAGGGCGAATATGCGGATAGTGGTGTTGAGATGCCCATCCTTCGATGTTTCGATACGTACTTCTGGTTTTAACAGTGCATTGAAGTCTTCAATAAAATGTGGGAACAAATGGATAAAGGCTGTGTCGAAACTTTTGTATAGAATATCTATGTTGTTGGAGAAAAGGCTGTTATCCTTGGTTGCCTGATACAACTCTTCATATTGTTTGTTCTTAATGTAGCGGTTGGTACGCTTGCGTATTTTATCTATCTTGTCTATATAGAGGCTGCACAATTCAAGGAAGCGCCCGATATATTCTTCTTTTACCCGATTGCTGTCAGCCAGGTGTGAGTTACTTTGTTCTAGCTGAATATTAAGTTGCTTGAGTTGTTGGTTAAAAGAATACAGTTTTTGATTACTACCTGACAGCATATTTCGGGCATCACTCAATCGGTTTCTTTGTTTTATAGTATAACCAAGTAATAAAAGAGCGAACAGGAAAAGTATGCTCAAGGCGGAGAAAGATATAATAAGCCGATGACTGTTTTGCTCACTTTCCTGTTTATATTTGTTGGCAAGGTTAGCTAGAAGAGGGGTTATTTGCCAAGAGCGCTGTCGGGATCCAAATTTATTTGAACAGTTACTGAGATAGCTGATATAGCGGTAAGCCCGTTCAACATGGCCTTGTAGCATCAGCTGGTTAGCCAATTCCCACATCGAACCCTGGTCCATGACCCCGTCACGGGCATCGGTAATGGCTGATTCTGTGATCCAGTACATCATTTTAGTAGTGTCACGAAGGGCTTTGTATGAAAGGTATCGAAAGAGAGTGACGAGTGCATAGCGATGGGAGCCTTTCTTCACTTGATGAAGCCATTGTGTGTTGAGACGGAGATTCTGCAGGTTTTGCTTTTTTGACATGAGTTCTAGCTCATGTGTCTCAAAGTACATATCCTCTGTTCTTGAAAGATATGTCATCATAGCTTTTTCATATTTTGTTTTTTCAGTATCATATAAAACTTTGAGTACATGGTTGGGTGTGTAATAAGAAAGCTCGTTGTATAACTGGTAATAGGCTCGCAAGTAAAGCCCTTTACCTTCGGGGGAGAGATGTGTAGTATCTGTTTGTCGGATAAAGTAAAGAGCTTCTTTATAAAAACCGGCACCAATGTAATAGATGGCAAGGCGTAAGCGGCAGATATCTGCATCTTGTTTGTCTTTCATTTTCTCAGCGAGGTTTATACATTGGCTCAGATAAAAACAAGCTCGTTCATGTATATAAGGAGTATATTCTTGAAATAGTTTATAACAGAGAAAATAACTTAACTTGATATTGGATGAATTTTTCAGTTGCGATTCAAGTAAATGGATACGTTGAATACGTTTTTGTAAATGCTCCGTGGAATGTACGATAGCATTATCCAGTACTGAATACATAGAGTCCTGATCTATTTTCTGTGCCTCTGTTGGAGCTATTGTTCCGAATAAAAAAACAAGAATAAATGTATATAGTTTCATGGGTTCTGTAAGTTTACAACATAAATGTTAGTAATGCAAAGATATAGAAAAGGAAGAAAATATCAAAATAAAAGCCAATCTAAAAAGATTGACTTTTATTTATATACATTTCTGAAAATATTATTTATTGCAAATCGAATTTAGTAGACATAGTCAGATGGTCACTGGCATCACCGACAAGCGCGTCAAAAGAACCTTTTTCGTATTTCCATTTATTGCTTGTCTCATCCCAGAATCCCAGTGCATTCTTGTCGATAGTGATCGTGATATCTTTGCTCTCATCAGGAAGCAGGTATATTTTCTGGAATCCTTTCAACTCCTTTTGCGGTCGGTCAACGGATGCTTTTTCATCATGGACATAAAGTTGTACGACATCTGCTCCGGCATATTTGCCGGTGTTTTTTATATTGACTGTAAACTGGATGCTGCCGTCTGTATGCATACTATTGGAACTTTTTCGAAGATTAGACAGTTTGAAAGAAGTATAGCTCATACCATGACCGAAGGCAAAGAGAGGTACTGTGCCGGTCTTGTCCATCCATCTGTATCCCACATAGATACCCTCTTTATATTCTTCATCAATGATTTTATGGTCTGGTCGCCAGATACCGGGATAAGAACCTGTTGCGTGAGCTCCATAGTCCTGAAGGGACCGCCCCCAGGAGAAAGGCAGTTTCCCGGATGGATTGATTTTGCCTGTCAAGACATCAGCTATTGCCTCACCAGCTTCGCTACCTATATACCATGCTTGAATCATAGCCGGAATTTTATTGATGAAATTCAGTTTTTCCGCATTGCCGGAGATATTAACAAAGATAATATTCTTGTTTACCTTTGCGAGGGCTTCAATAGCCATATCCTGGTGATAAGGTAGGTCATAGCTTTTCCGGTCATGGCCTTCTGCATCCTGGTAGTCTGCTTTGTTTAATCCTCCTATGAAGATGACATAGTCTGCACCTTTAGCTTTCTTTACGGCATCGGCAATCAGTTGGCTGGTACTTCTTTGATCTGTAAGATCCTGTCCTGTAGTGACACCATTATAAGATCCGCCTGTATCACCAATATAACCACGTTCATAATCGCAGGTTACACCTTTAAGTTTGCAGACTGCTTGTATCCCTGCCAGAGGGCTGATTTCTCGTTGCACTTTCAGGGAAGAACTGCCTCCTCCTACCGTCATCATCTTGATGGCATTCTCTCCCACGACAAGGATTCTTTTGGCTTTGCCAAGTTGTAATGGAAGGACATGACGTTCATTTTTCAAGAGTACAATACCTTCATCTCCTATCTTGCGTGCAGCCTGATAGTGTGCATCGGAACACAGGAATCCTGTACCTCTTTCCTTATTCATCGTGGTACGGTAGTAGAGCCGCAGGACACGTCTTACTTTTTCATCCAGTTGCTGCATAGTATATTTGCCTTGCAGGATACCTTGTTTAAAGGCATTGGCCATATAATAATTGTCATAAGCATTGGATGTACCCTTATGCAGGCCGTCAGTCCATGTACCAAACTCCATATCCAGTCCGTTATTGACTGCTTCTTCAGTACTGTGGCATCCTCCCCAGTCACTTATTACGACTCCATCAAAGTTCCAGTCGTGTTTTAATATTTGCTTAAGCAAGAATTCATTCTCACAGTTATGTTCATTTTTATAGAGATTGTAAGCGCCCATAAGTGCCCATACATGTCCTTTCTCTACAGCAGCCTTGAAAGCCGGCAAGTATATTTCGTGCAGGGCACGGTTGCTTATCTTGACATTCACTTGAAAACGGTTTTCCTCATCATTATTGAGAGCGAAATGCTTGACGCATGCTGAAACTCCCTTTGATTGCAGTCCTTGAATATAAGGGACAACCATCTGAGAAGTGAGATAAGGATCTTCACCCATATACTCAAAGTTCCTTCCATTGAGAGGTGTCCTGTATATATTGACGCCGGGACCGAGGATCATGTCTTTTCCACGATAGAGAGCTTCTTCTCCCAGGCTTTGTCCGTAGAGTAAAGCTAAAGAAGGATCCCATGTAGCGGCAAGACAGGTAAGAGCAGGGAAAGCTACGCAGGAGTCATTGGTCTGTCCGGCTTGTTCCCATTCATCCCAAAGAACATCAGGACGAACTCCGTGAGGGCCATCATCGGTCCATAGATCGGGAAATCCCAAGCGTGGAATGCCTCTTGCTGAGAATTTCGACTGTGCATGGATTACGGCAATTTTTTCGTCCAAGGTCATACGGTGCAGGGCATCTTCGATCCTTTCCTCCACAGGCTTGGTTTCATCCAGATATACAGGAGTCTGGCTGTATACCAGACTACCTGCCAAATTAAGAATAACACCTAAAATAATTTTCTTGTATATCATAAATTATTTCTTTTGAAAAACACGAATATAATCAACCTGCATTTGAGCCGGCAATGCACTTTCATCCACGCCTTGTGCTCCACCCCAAGTGCCACCCCAGGCAATATTAAGTATAGGATAGAACGCCTTGTTGAAAGGCCATTCATCATTACCTGATCCGTCATTCTTATAGGTCAGAAGCTTTTCTCCGTCTACATAAAAAGTCATGTAGTCTGCGGTCCATTCCAGGCCATAGGTATGAAAATCACTTTGTGCAGTAGAGACAGTCTCTCTTGCAGACTCTGTAGCTGTACCCGTGTTGTTGTATTTGTTGCAATGAATAGTGCTGACAACAACGTTCGGGTCATAGCCCACTTCTTCCATAATATCAATTTCTCCGTCAGCAGGCCATGACTTAAAATTCACAGGCATCATCCAGAAGGCAGGCCATGTTCCTTTCCCTGCCGGCAGTTTAATGCGGGCTTCGATATATCCGTAAGTCCAACCGGTGGCTTTTTTCGCATACAGGCGGGCTGATTTGATACTATTGCCGTCTTTCATCAGATTGATATTCAGACAACCGTTTTTGACCTGTGCCACGTCATTATCCTGAACATATTTTTGTAATTCATTGTTTACCCATCCGGCAGGTTGGACTTCATACGTCCAGTCACTGCTGAGAGAGGAGCCGCTGAATTCATCATCCCAAACCAGTTTGTAGCCATCTAATGGAGCTTTTATATCTTCTGCTCCGGCGTCCTGGGAAATTTTGATGCTGTCACGTGATCCTCCGGACCAGACGATGACACTTCCTTCCCGGGCATCGCCTTTATTGGGAGCTATGGTAATAGTGAGTGTATCTTTTTTCCCGGGAGAATAAGCTGGTGAAACGGTAATCCAGTCATTATTGGTATAGGCCGAAAATTCGTGAGAGGAAATTACTACAGTATTGACGGTATCACCGACATTGGCTGCATGAAAGTCTGATTGTGCAACATTGATTGTTTCAGCTGGAGCATACCCTATAGTAGTGTCATTGCTACTACAGGACCAGAGTCCTGTAGCAACAGCTAGTATTGTTATTAGAAACATGAAATTTTTCATTGGGAATGATTTATATTATTTGTTACTATGCCGTTTTTGCAAGACAATATTATTATTGGTTTGCTTCAGCGGAGGACAGTATATAGTGCCATGCAATATTTCCGTTATCGTAGATGAGCACCATTGTCGAAGAAGTAATGTTTTCCAGTCGAAGCCTCAGCTCCTTATTATAAGCATCATCTGTCGGAATGTAAGGAAAGAGGGTCTTGGCAGGGAAGACCAGATAAATACTACTGCCTTGTGCGTCAAAAGTATAGCTTGCGGTCTGCTTGTCTACTTTTGCGGAATAATCTTTTCCTGTGCCGGGATTGTTGAGGATAGTACATCCTGTATTGACATAAGTCGTTCCGTTCTTGCCCGGATCAAAAGAATATTTGCCATCGGCAGTAAAGGTAATGCGATTATCATACATCCCGGTTCCGGCTTTCTCTTTGGGCTGTGCACTATACCACGAAGTGCCATCAGTACCGGATGGTCCACAAGCAAGATGAGCTGTTGCCGTGCTATCGATATACCATTCTTTACCGGCCATCATCGTTGTGTATTTTGTATAATCGATGATGGAATTATTGATATGGAAAGTTGCTTTGCCGGCACCTTGCGATATTCCGTTGTGGTTGCCTACACGATATTGTATGTTATAATCGCCTGCATTGGAAAATATTTTCTGCAGATCATTTGCCGTACTATATGCAATTTTATCCGATTGAGGTATCATCCATATCGGATAGATGCCTTCCCCGGCCATATTGAAGGTGACCTGATTGGTAGTCTGGTCCACATTCAGTGTTACTTTTGCATTTTCGGCAGCAGG
>DMYZ01000054.1 GCA_003483565.1 Prevotella sp. | reverse complement strand
ATAAAGTCTAACTTTATTAATTTTTAATTTTTATTTAATTTTATGTCAGATTTAAAGAACGTTCAGCCATTAGACGAATTCAACTGGGACGAGTTTGAGAATGGTGCTAACGTAAACATCAACAAAGATGACCTCAAGAAGGCCTATGACGAAACCCTTAACAAAATTCAAGAACATGAAGTTGTTGAAGGAACTGTTATTGCAATGGACAAGAAAGAGGTTATTGTCAACATCGGTTACAAGAGCGATGGCATTATCCCTGCTTCTGAATTCCGTTACAATCCAGAATTGAAGGTTGGAGACAAAGTTGAGGTTTACGTAGAAGATCAGGAAGATAAGAAAGGACAACTTGTTCTTTCTCACAAGAAAGCTCGTCTTGCTAAGAGCTGGGAAAAGATCAACAAGGCTCTTGAGGATGAAGAGGTTATTCAAGGCTTCATCAAGTGCCGTACTAAAGGCGGTATGATTGTTGATATCTATGGTATCGAGGCTTTCTTGCCAGGAAGTCAGATTGACGTTCATCCTATACGTGACTACGATGTATTCGTAGGCAAAACTATGGAATTCAAAGTTGTTAAAATCAATCAGGAATTCCGTAATGTTGTCGTTTCTCACAAAGCTCTTATCGAAGCAGAGTTGGAAGCACAGCGCAAAGAAATTATCAGCAAGCTTGAAAAGGGACAAATCCTTGAAGGCACTGTTAAGAACATTACTTCTTATGGTGTATTCGTTGACCTCGGTGGTGTTGACGGACTCATCCACATTACAGACCTTTCTTGGGGCCGTGTAAACGATCCTCATGAAGTTGTTACTCTTGATCAAAAGATCAAAGTCGTTATCCTTGACTTTGATGAAGAAAAGAAGCGTATCGCTCTTGGTTTGAAGCAACTTACTCCACATCCTTGGGATTCTCTTGATCCAGAATTGAAAGTTGGTGACCATATTAAGGGCAAAGTTGTCGTTATGGCAGACTACGGTGCTTTCGTAGAAATTCAGCCAGGCGTTGAAGGTCTTATCCACGTTTCAGAAATGTCTTGGAGCCAGCATTTACGTTCTGCTCAGGAATTCATGAAGGTTGGTGACGAAGTTGAAGCTGTCATCCTGACACTTGACCGTGAAGAGCGCAAGATGAGTCTTGGTATCAAGCAGCTCAAAGAAGATCCTTGGGAGACTATTGAAGTAAAATATCCTGTAGGCAGCAAGCATACAGCCAAGGTTCGCAACTTCACTAATTTTGGAATCTTTGTAGAACTTGAAGAAGGTGTTGACGGACTAATTCATATCAGTGATCTGTCTTGGACTAAGAAAGTTAAACATCCTTCAGAATTCACAACTGTCGGTGCAGACATTGATGTCATCGTTCTTGACATTGACAAAGAGAATCGCCGTCTGAGTCTTGGTCACAAGCAGCTTGAGGAAAATCCTTGGAACAAGTATGAAGAAATCTATACCCCTGGATCTGTACACAAAGGAAAGATTGCAGAGATGATGGATAAGGGTGCTGTTATTACTCTTGAAGAGGGTGGTGAAGGTTTTGCTACTCCTAAACATCTTCAGAAAGAAGACGGTACACAGGCTAAACAGGGTGAAGAACTCGACTTTAAAGTTATCGAATTCGTAAAGGATTCTAAACGCATTATCCTCTCTCACAGCCGTACATTTGAAGAAGGTAAGGATGACTTCAAAGCAGCAGCTCCACGTCACCATAACAACAATGGCCACAAGAATGAAGGTTCAGCTATCAACAATGTTGTAGCAGGTACTTCTCTCGGTGACATTGATGCTTTGGCTCAACTGAAAGCTGAAATGGAAAAGAACGGTAACAAGTAATTTGTTTTCCAATATTATATATAAAAAAGGCTGGATTAAAATATCCAGCCTTTTTTTATTTGCCAAAAACAAAAAGCAAAGAATAAAAAAATTGGCATCCAATAATATAAAGAAGGAATAAGGGTGCCCCCTTCTGAATACCAGAAGTCAACGAAAAGATCACATCTGATAAACCATGAAAATTTCCACTTAATAATGCATAGCTCTCAGATATTAAAATTAAAGTAAAGGCTGTAACAGGAATAATACTTGAAGAAAAACTGCTAGGGAAAAGATTACCTGTAATACTCAACATAATGGCATGAGGCATAAGGGTCAGAAGAATCATCACTATAACCACTAACAATAATTCAGCCAAAGAAAAGTTCATCGCTATTCTGTTCCGGTACTTTCTCTTGTCAAAATGCAAAATACCACTTTTTATAATTACTCCATAAACCATACAAGCCAAAACTAATATAATTAGTAAGGGATTAGACATATTTGCAAGAAACTGTCCCAAATACCACCTGACTCCTTCGCTACTCAGAAGAGAATGATAATTTCCAGAAGGTACTACTGCCGAAATAATCCATGACACCAGGATTATGCTGATCTGAGCGAGACTCAGAAATACAATAATCCAACTATAGATATTTTTATCTACACTATTCTTCATCCGGGAAAAGATTATCAATATCTAGAATTCTCAACTCCAAGGCTCTTACTACTAGTCGAGTAGCATTGATCCCTACTCTCCCATTCCCCTCAGGAAAAAGCTTTTGTACAAGTTCATTCTGTCTCTTCTCCAAACTCTTAACACCAAAAGGCATACCCCGAAGCTGAGTAATCTGATCTTTCGTATAGCCTAAGGCCAAATGACGAAGAAAGCGTTCATCATAAGCATCAATTTCATAATTAACTAAAGCTTCTTGCCGCATGATTTCATTGTTGACACTCTTACGAAATCTATCAACAATTTTTTCAAGTATTGGCTGATTAAAAACAAGTTTTTTACCAGACATACAACTTGCAACATCACCACGGGTTAGAAGTTCTCCACTTTTCAGAATAATGCCGTCACATCCGGCATCAAGCACATCCACCCAAAGTTTTTCATTTAAGATTTCACCGGTAAAAATAAGCACTTTGATATTTGGATATTTCTCTTTTGTCTGTCGGCAGATCTCAACACCGACAGTAGTACTTCCCCCAAGTCCCAAATCCAACAACACTAAATCCGGCAATTGTTTAGTAATCAGTTTCCAATATAAAGTTTCACTATCAGCAGTACCAATGATCTCAGCCTCAGGAATATCAGTATGAAAGATTCCTTCAGTTCCCTTCAGTTCCAAAGGAACATCTTCTACTATAATAACTTTAAAATTTTCCATTTCCTTTAGATCTTATAATTGTTATATCTATAATCACATTTTTATTATCTTTCCTTGCCTGTATTCCACAACCTCGCGCATTCGTTGCCTCGCCGATCTCTCTGATAATCTGCCGGCAAATTAGAAATTGCACATTAACCGTAGAGGGAGAAAACAACTGTTCACATTGCTCCTGTGTCAAATTCATATCAGGCAGTACTATACTATAAACTACATAAGCTTTATTTTCTTGCAAAGAAGCATTCACGTCTAGCTTATGCCGACCACTCAACTTGTGAAGGATTTCTAATAAATACCGCATCATCTCTTCATCAGCAATCACCTCTACACCATACCATTTTATCCGGGAACAATGAACCTCAACTGTCGATATCTCCTTCATAGCTTGGGCACTGAGAATAGAATAAAGATCCTTATAATAATCCATCAAATCACGGATATCATTCAAATTATGTTCCTCACTATCAACAAGTTGTTTAATTCTTGATGGATAGTACATCGTCTCATGTTTTAGTGAACTTAAGCAATTATCAAGGATGCTGTTGCTGATATGAAGACGATCATCATCATATTGAACATGACGACATTCGTCTTCCGCAAGCTCAATATCTATTTTACTTTTTTCCTCTGCATCAATACTCCCTTTCAATGCATCCTCTATTTGCAATACCAACTGATTTAAGCGATCAGAAGCCCTCCTCCTGTCACTTAGAGACTGATTCTTCCAAAGTTTCTGAATTTCAGATAATTTATCCTTACCAGATTCCTCACTAAGAAGAATTGCATTTACGGCCTTTACACGATCCAAATTAAAACGGTAAGTCAATACACGCCGATAGTAAAGAACATAATAGGCTGGGAAAACTGATAATAATAATAACACCAAAATTACAACAGCAACATTCTTATTCGTTTGCGAGATCTGCATAACACGCACATAATTACCCAACGTATTATCAGATGAACGGATATTGTATAACTGTGTATATACGCTATTATTATATCGATAAACATTCCATTTATGTAAAGCCAAAGCAGCAACTGCAGATTCATTGCGGATATCCAGAATAACACTGTAACTGGTTCTCAAACCATCAATATACCAACTGATTTCAGCTGGCTGAATAGATTTTTCCATTCGTGTCATTAGTTTCTTTCCTCTGGGATACTTCGAAAGATAATACTTATTGAGATAGAATCTTGCTGTGTCTGCAAAAAGCAGTGTCTTAGAATACGTTCCGTTAATATTAGAATAATAGGCACTGTCTGCATAAACTCCAGCCTTGATCAAATTGCTGTTTGTTATTGAATAATGATCATTAGGAATACGATGGTTGGCAGAATAAGCACTTAATGCATAAGAAAATGTAGCTATCAAGAAGGTAAACATGAATTTTAAAATACCCTTAGGCAAACGGAAAGCAAAGCGGCTTCCTTTCCCCTCTTCACTTATAGCAAATATTGCACATACACTAAATAACTGGCTGGTTTTCTTATATTTTTCAATAATGCCTTTACAGTTCATTAAGCCAAAACCATGAGATTTTACAGCATTTCCAATGGATACTTCATCACGAACAGACTTATGATCAAATATATGTTTTATTTTTTCCGGCGACATGCCATATCCATTATCTGTTACACTAATTTCAATATATCTATCCTTTTCTTGAACTTCCAGCCTGATCTCACCACCTTTTGGAGTAAACTTCAAAGCATTATCAGATATTGTGTTTATCATAAAAAGAGTCAAAGATCTATCTGCTTTCACGATGCAATCAGAAGGAGGAACAATTAATTTCACTCCTCTGGCAGAAAACTTCATTTCACTCTTAGTGACAATATCCAATAGGCTTTGAATCGGAAAGCTCTCAATTTGCAAACTAAGCAGACCAGGCTGAAGCTGGATCCATTGAGTAAGAATATTATTATCCTGATTTATATGATCCAATAACTCAGAAATATATGAAAAACGAGACTGTCGTAGTTCTTCTGTCTCCTGCCCTTTCTGAAGGCGGTTCATTTCATGAATCATCCGGTCTATAAAGGGCATAATACTATTCACCAGTAAGATTTTCGCGCGCTGCTCGATATTTCTACGCTTGTTATGAATAAGATGTATCTGCTTTTCAGCATATTTTTCATGTATTTCCTCAATCCTATCATTTACTTGTTTTGTGTATCGATCATTACGTAGCTTCCACTCTTTTAAAGGATTGAGTAAGTTTTCTATTGAATCCGTTTTTTCTCTACGCTTACGCATCCTATCGAAAAAAAGAAGAAGAAATATCAAAAGGAAAATAAGAAAAATGATTGCTACAATCATACCGTTCAAAAGCCTTGTCGAAACATTCAACTGGTCAGCACGCGCTTCCAATAATCTATCTTGACGAGTCTGTTCCTGCAAATCAAGATAAATATTTCGATTTCGATCACTATTAGGTTTATCATTAACAGCAGAATAAGCCACACTCAACTTTTCACGGATAGAAGCTACTAAATTAGGAGCTTTGTTAATAGCAAGATTGCGAGAAAGAGCATTTTCAAGACAAAGAATAGCTACACGGAAATTACCAATTCCTCCATAACAACTTGCCAATGTTCTATAGGCACCTGCAATCTGATAAACATCACCGTACCTTTCAAAAATATTAAGAGAACGCTGGGCAAGATTGCCAGCAAGCAAAGTATCCGGCATATCTTCTACATTAATATATCGAATAGCTTGAATATTATTATGAATCAGGTAATTACGATCTTCAGGTTGCAGCAAATGTTCACTAAGTGCTTGTAAAGCATTAGCCCGCCAAAAAGGATATTGATTTCCTGCAAGAATATAACACTCCATCAAATAGTCAAACTCCTTCTGACTGACAGCCTTAGCTGACATGCCAGTAACAGCACCGCCTGCTCCCATATTATAAAGATAACTTAAATATTGAGCTCTATCCTCCTGGATATCGTCAGGATCTATATCCTCCAATTCTTGGATGAAATTTCGATTTTGACCTACATAATAAAAATACGTAGCTGAAACAATATGAAATTCTGAACAGACATAACTAAGACGTTTTCTCAAATAAGGAGTCAAAGTGTTCAATTCTTCCTTTATACGCCCCAGCCGCTGAAGAGCCTGTTCCCGATAAACATAAAAATCCTTATTACGTGACTCTCTTTGACAGAGTCGCATATTAAGAACATCAGTCACTAAAAGTTCAATTTGATTGTTAGTGGTAAAAGAAGCTTCATAAAGTAATTTTGTGGCATTGGCATAACGCATATGGGCAATGCTGACAAAAGCAAGATTATTAAGTGCTTCGGCTTCACCATCCTCATAGCCCCCATCAGAAGCAATTTTTAAGGCCTGGAAAGCTATATTTCGCGTTGAGTCAAGGTTTAGATAACGATATGCATAAGAACGATTATTCAGTCTGTCTACTTTGCCTTGACAAGAAGGTGAACAGGCCGAAAAAAACAGAAGTGCCATCAAGATAATACCGATGACACTTCTTATATTCGTATATTTATGCGCGAGCTGCTTTAATATAACCAAGAGCCTCTACACACTTATCTGTAATTGACTTCCAATTATTGGCAGCAATAACATCTTTTGGAAATAATTTAGACCCCATTCCAACACAAAGGACACCAGATTTTATCCATTCTGTCAAGTTCTCCTTATCTGGAGAAACAGCACCTGTTACCATAATATTACTCCAACGCAGCGGACCAAGAATATTCTTAACAAAAGAAGGACCACCTACGTTACCAGCAGGGAACACCTTAGTTACGTCGCAGCCTACAGCCTGAGCATTATTAACTTCGGTTACAGAACCACAACCAGGAGAATAAGGAACCAAACGACGGTTGCAAACTGGAGCAATCTCAGGGTTAAAATTCGGACCTACAATAAAGTTTGCACCCAATTGAATATAAAGAGCTGCAGTAGGAGCATCAATTACTGTACCTGCACCAAGAATAAGTTCAGGGCATTCCTTAGCAGCCCACTTTACCAACTCACCAAAAACTTCGTGAGCAAAATCACCACGGTTGGTGAACTCAAATACGCGAACACCACCTTCATAGCAGGCTTTTATTACATTCTTGCATAAATTAATATCACTATTAAAGAATACAGGAACCATACCAGTTTCTTTCATTGCACAGATAACCTGTACTTTATTGAATCTTGCCATTTTATATTTGAAACAAAAAATTACTTATTATATTATCGTTGTACACGACCATTAGCATTACCGCCTGCAAGAGAGTTGACTTCTTCAGTACTTACCATATTGAAATCACCAGGAATTGTATGCTTCAAAGCTGAAGCTGCAACAGCAAATTCAAGAGCCTCGCCCTGAGTATCCTTAGTAAGTAGTCCATGAATCAAGCCACCGGCAAAAGAATCACCACCACCGACACGGTCAATAATCGGCATAATATCATAATGCTTACTTTGGTAGAATTCTTTACCGTTATAGATTAAAGCTTTCCAGCCATTGTGAGTGGCACTCAAAGATTCACGAAGTGTACTGACAACATACTTAAAGCCAAATTCTTTCATCATGCCCTTGAAAATACCATAATAACCTTCTGCATCAGTTTTACCACCTTCAACATCAGCATCAGGCTTAAAACCAAGACAAAGCTGAGCATCTTCCTCATTACCAATACAAACATCAACATACTTCATCAATGGGCGCATAACAGAAATAGCTTTTTCTGAAGTCCAAAGTTTCTTACGAAAGTTTAAGTCTACAGACACCGTAACTCCATGGCGCTTAGCTGCTTCACAAGCGAGCTTTGTCAGTTCCGCAGCCTTATCACTAATAGCAGGAGTTATGCCACTCCAATGAAACCAAGAAGCACCTTCCATAATTTTATCAAAATCAAAATCAGAAGGATCGGCTTCAGCAATAGCGCTGTCAGAACGGTCGTAAATAACCTTTGAAGGACGCATAGAAGCACCTGTTTCTGCATAGTACAGACCTACGCGGTTACCACCACGACAAATATAATCAGTATGTACACCATAACGGCGCAGAGCATTTACTGCAATCTGCCCGATTTCATGCTTAGGCAACTTAGTTACAAAATATGCATCGTGACCATAGTTAGCTGCACTTACAGCTACATTAGCCTCACCACCACCAGGAATAATACGGAAAGTATCACTCTGAATGAAACGATCATTACCCTCTGGAGAAAGGCGGAGCATAATCTCACCTAATGTTACAATTTTAGCCATTTCTTAAAACTTTAATTTACGTTTGTTTATTTCTTCTAGATTATTTCGTTTGTTTTCTGAAGGCAAAAATACTCATTTATTTGATAAAAACGAAATAATTTCTTAAAAAATTCATCTCAGACACAAAATATAGGGCTGTGCCTTCGCACAATTCAACTTTTATTATTAATTTTGTACCTCAAACACACTATTGTGGACGTGCACATTTATATCGGAATAAAGTGTGTGTTTCCTTGAATTATAAAAAGCAAAATAGCACATGGCTTCAAAAATCAGAATCAAAGATATTGCTAAAAGAGCCGGAGTTTCCGTCGGTACAGTAGACAGAGTACTTCACAAGCGCCCTAATGTTTCTAAATCGGCTCTTGAAAAAGTCAACAAGGCACTTGAGGAAATGAACTATCAACCAAACATGTATGCCAGTGCCCTGGCATACAACAAATCGTACACCTTCTATATTTTAATACCCAAGCATGAATCTGAAGCTTATTGGGAAGAAATTGAGGAGGGTGCACACAAAGCTGAGGAAACAAGACGCGACTTCCACATTAATGTTCAAATTGTATATTACCAGCGCTTTGACCAGGAATCATTTGAAAAACAATCACAATTTATACTTGAGTCCAATCCAAATGGCGTAGTCATTGTACCGTCAAAACTGGATGCCACAAAATTATTCACCGATGAACTTCACGCCCGCAATATCCCATTCGTCATGCTTGACTCTTATATGCCGGATTTGAAGCCTTTATCATTCTATGGTCAAGATTCCTTCAGCAGTGGATATTTTGCGGCTAAGATGTTAATGCTCATTGCCAATCAGGAAACAGAAATTATGCTGATGAAACAGACCAAAGACGGTGTCGTCGTCAGTAAGCAGCAGGATAACCGCGAAGTAGGTTTTCGACACTATATGCATGACCATTTTCCACATATTAAGATAATAAATCTGGAACTACCGACAGAAGGCACCAAGAAGGAATATAGCCAAATTTTAGAAGACTTCTTTACCAGGTATCCTCACCTGCATCACTGCATTACTTTAGGATCAAAAGCCCATCTTGTAGGAGAATTTTTGCTACGTACCAACCGTCGGGATGTACAAATCATGGGCTACGATATGGTTGGAAAAAATGCGCAATGCTTGCGCGAAGGAAGTATTTCTTTTCTCATAGCACAACATGCATACATGCAGGGCTACGATTGTATCGATGTACTCTTCAAGGCGATTGTTCTGAAAAAGAAAATTACTCCAGTAAACTACATGCCTATAGAACTTTTAAGTAAGGAAAATGTCGATTTTTATCGACGGACTCAGTTATAAAATAACTCCAAATCTCAAATAACATATTATTTAAAATAAGATCTACATATATGAAACAATCATCATTTATAAAAATTAATCCGGCAGACAATGTTGTTGTATGTCTGCGTCCATTTAAAAAAGGAGAAAACATTAATGTCGACGATCAGATAATAACCTTATTACAAGATACTCCGGCCGGGCATAAAATACTTCTGAAGGATGTCAGGTCTGGCACAAATATCATAAAGTACGGTTATCCTATCGGTCACGCCAGAGAAGATCTAAAGCAGGGACAATGGATAAACGAAAACAATTTAAAGACTAATCTGGCAGGGACTCTTGAGTACACCTACAATCCAGTAATAGATGAGCTTAAAATTGCAAAAGAAAATCGCACATTCAAGGGATATGTTCGCGAAAACGGTGAAGTTGGTACTCGTAATGAAATATGGATCGTACCGACAGTTGGTTGTGTCAATGGTATTGCAGAACAATTAGTCAACAGACTGAAGGCTGAAACTAATTGCGAAGGCATTGATGATATTTTTGCATGGCACCATAATTATGGCTGCTCACAATTGGGCGATGATCACGAAAATACACGTAAAATACTTCGCGACATATGTCTGCATCCAAATGCCGGAGGTATTCTAGTCCTATCTCTAGGATGTGAAAACAATCAGCCAGATGCTTTCATGGAAATGTTAGGAAACTATGATAAAAATCGTATCAAACTTCTCGTTACCCAACGTGTTGAAGGGGATGAATTAGAAGAAGGCATGAAAATACTCCGTCAGCTTTATGCCCAGGCTAAACAAGATCAGCGTACGGATGTCCCTATCAGCAAACTTCGTATAGGCTTAAAATGTGGAGGTTCAGATGGATTCAGTGGCATCACTGCTAACCCTCTAGTCGGGGAATTTTCAGACTGGCTGGTTACTCAGGGTGGTACAACGATTCTGACGGAGGTTCCCGAGATGTTCGGTGCTGAGACCATTCTGATGAATCGTTGCAAAACTCCAGCCCTCTTCAACCAGACTGTAAATTTGATCAATACCTTTAAAGAATATTTCCTCTCTCAAGGTCAGCCAGTAGGTGAAAACCCTTCACCTGGCAACAAGGCAGGCGGCATATCTACCCTAGAAGACAAAGCTCTTGGATGTACTCAAAAATGTGGACACGCGCCTGTCAGCGGAGTTCTTGAATATGCAGAGCGACTTGAGAAGAATGGGCTTAATCTATTGTCAGCCCCAGGAAATGACCTTGTAGCCTCTACTGCTTTAGCTTCTTCTGGTTGTCAACTTATCCTCTTTACGACCGGACGTGGTACGCCATTCGGCACATTTGTACCGACAATGAAAATATCGACAAACAGTGGACTTTATCAACGTAAACCAAACTGGATCGACTTCAATGCAGGTATTCTTGTTGAAGGCACAGATATGAAAGCCCTTGTCAAAAAATTTATTGATAAGATCATAGCTGTTGCCAGTGGTGAAAAAGCTAAGAATGAGATGAATGGATATCGTGAAATTTCTATTTTCAAAAATGGAGTAACACTTTAAATAACATATCAAAACATGAGCAACCGAAAAGGATTACTAGCACTTTCACCTTTATTTCTGTTGATAGGATTCATTATCATCTTCACCATTCACTCCTCAGAGCACTATGGTGAAGACAAGAACTTATCATTGACGGTAGCTTTTTTGGTTTCCAGCATCTATGCTATAGCCATTTCTGGAGGACTTCCGTTGAAACGGCGTATTGATACTTATAGTAAAGGAGCCAGTTCCAGCAATCTTATGCTCATGCTTTGGATTTATGTTCTTGCAGGGGCTTTCGCTGCTTCAGCTAAAAGCATGGGAGCAATTGACGCTACGGTAAATCTAACCATGAATATCCTGCCTACGAAAATGCTTCTGCCAGGACTTTTTATTGCAGCTTGCTTTATTTCGCTTTCCATCGGTACAAGCGTCGGTACTGTTGTTGCGCTGGTTCCTATCGCGGCAGGCATAGCCCACTCTACCAATAGTAATATCGGACTGATGACAGCTATCATTGTCGGTGGGGCTTATTTTGGTGATAACCTATCTTTTATATCAGATACCACTGTTGTAGCCACACAAACACAACAGTGTAAGATGAGTGATAAGTTTCGTGTCAATTTTGAAATAGTATTTCCCGCAGCCATCATAATACTCATCATTTACACGTTTCTGGGAGTTCACACACAGGCACCTACCTATATTCCGAAAGTAGAATATGTTAAAATCATACCTTATCTAATTGTACTCATCACAGCTATCGCTGGAATGAATGTTATGGCGATACTTACTTTAGGTACTATACTTTGTGGAATTATAGGCATTGGATATCATTATTTTGACCCTTCTCAAGCTTATGGAGTATTTGGGTGGTTTAGTTCTATAAGCAATGGTATAATCGGCATGGGAGAGTTAATTATTATAGCGATGATGGCAGGTGGTATGCTTGAAATTATCCGGAAGAATGGCGGTATAGATTTCATTATTGAAAAAATGATCCGCCATATAAGCACTAAGCGAGGTGCAGAATTTACCATTGCATCTCTTGTCTCTCTGGTTAACATTTGTACGGCCAATAATACGGTTGCGATTTTGACTGTAGGGGGTATTTCAAAGAAGATCAGTGATAGATTCGGCGTCGACAACCGTAAAGCTGCGAGCATTCTAGATACATTTTCCTGTACCATACAGGGCATTATTCCATATGGTGTTCAGATGCTTATTGCAGCAGGGCTCGCCAATATCAGCCCTATGCAAATATTACCTTACCTATACTATCCATTTGCTATTGGTATTGCCAGTATTCTATCTATAATTTTCCGCTTTCCTAAAAAATATAGCTGATGATGAATTTTATCGAAAAAAATATCTTTATTGATTTGCGTTCAACCTACTTTCATACCAATGAAAAGATGGAAGAGATGACGAGGTATAAGCTGAAGAGAATTGAAAAAATTCTGAAGAATATACAAGAAATGCCCGATGGAGAAATCCGTTTGAGTAATCCTATATTTAATCGACGACTAACTCGAATTGAGCATGATGAGCGCCACGCTATTGATACCTCCATAGAAAGTATAGAATTACTTCAAATCATTATAGCAAATGTAGACAGTATTATGAATCACTGTATTTCACTTACAGGTATCATACGGCTGGGAAGTTTTCTTCGGACTGTAGGTGACAAAGTTGATTTTGTCAAAATTGATAATTGGCTTGCCAAACTACACATGCAACGCATGGCACAATTTCAAGGAAGTATCCTCATCTTGTTCTTTAAATTTGAACCCGCAGAAATTCCTTTTGTCCATAAAATTGAGCGGGGTGCAGAAAATCTGACACTTAAGAGTCTGAATATTTCATTGAAAGATATGATAGAAGAATGGCATTTCAAACAGGGAGAATCTGGATTTGTACATAATAATAATGCTGTTCTGCGACATAATCTAAATCATAGTTTATGCTATATGGATTATGCGCCTGTTGAGACAATCAGTCATTTTTTTATCAAATTTGTCCATTCACTTTCAGAAATAGAAGAATGATGAATATTGAAAAGTTGTAAAAAATTCACTTTCGTTTCATTCGTCTCTTATCTTTTTATTATCTTTGCAAACATGAATCGAATCATATTTGTTGTAATCAGCATTTTTACATCATTGGCAATTCAGGCTCAGACACAATGTGAAGATACCTGTAGTCACATTCATGGTATTGACCTTAGTCACTATCAGGGTGATGTATTTTGGGAAACTGTCGGCGACAACACTAAGATGGCCTATGTTTATCTAAAAGCATCTGAAGGAGGCGATAATATCGACAGCAAATACAAGATCAATATTGATCTTGCTCATCGCTATGGTTTAAAGGTAGGATCATATCACTTCTATCGCCCTAAAATAGATCAAGAACAACAATTACATAATTTTATGGCACAATGTCGTCCGGGCGATCAGGATTTACTACCTATGATTGACATTGAAACAAAAAGTGGAATGAAGACAGAAGAATTTTGTGATTCTCTTTTCAAGTTTCTACATTTAGTAGAAAAAGTGTATCGGCAAAAACCTCTGCTTTATACTTTCGCCAACTTCTACGACCATTACCTTCTAGGCAAGATTAATGGTTACAAACTCATGGTAGCCCAATATACTCAGCGTCTCCCTAAGTTAGCCGACAATAGGGATTTCATTATGTGGCAATATACCGGTAAGGGACACATCAATGGCATCAATGGCTACGTAGACAAAAGCCGGTTTATGGGAAAACATCGATTACGCGAAATTAGATTTAGACATAGATAATAACAGATATTATGGCAATAATTAAATGTCCAGAGTGCGGTCATCAGATTAGTGACAAAGCACACGTCTGCCCTAGTTGCGGCGTTGAAATTGCAGGTAAAGTGACAAAATGTGCTAACTGTGGAGAGGTGTATTTCCTTGAAGAGGAAACATGCCCGAACTGTCATCAGCCCAATCCACTATATCGATCCTCTGTAAGAGCCACTGCAACAAAACAGTCTGCAGAACAAAAATTTCAACAGCCATCAACACCTGCACAACAGTCAGACGAAACCGTAAGTCAACAAAATTCTTCACGCGAGCCGGAAACTGTTCACTCAGGGCCGGTAACTCCGCCTCCAGTACATCCAGCAACACCTCCAAATGTGCCGAAACGCTCAGTCACGCCGCCGGTTCCACCTAAAGGCAATTCTGATAATTTAAAAGATAATGAAAAGCATAAAAAGAACAATAAGTCTTGGATATGGATATCCCTGCTTATTGCTGTAATTATTTGCAGTGTATGCTTCTACTTTTATAATAATGCCAAAAATGGAAAAGAAGAAGAAGCCTATGAATATGCAATGCAAAGTACAGATCCATTAGTGCTGAAGAGTTATCTGGACAATTATCTTGATGCTCCTGAGGCCCACCGTGATTCCATCCAATCTCATCTTAATATGTTGAAACAAACGAATGACGATTGGAACAATGTATTAGTCAGTGACTCCAAATCCGCTTTAGAAGACTATCTGAAAAATCATCCAGACAGCCCACATAAGCAAGATGCATGGAATAAAATAGACTCCATTGACTGGGCTGACGCAACGAACGAAAACACATTAGAATCATATCAAGAGTACTTGAAAGAACACGCCGATGGCCAGCATGTTGATGAAGCTAATGATGCAATGAAGAAGATCAAATCAAAAGATGTACAACCTGAAGAGAAGCAGATGATAAGTGGACTGTTCCGTCGCTTCTTCCAAAGTGTAAACTCTCGTAATGAAGGTGGCCTTACTTCTACTGTAGAAGATGTTATGGAATCTTTTCTTGGCAAAAGTATGGCAACAAAAAGCGATGTAGCAAGTTTTATTGACAAGATATACAAAGATGATATCACAAATATGAACTTCAAGATCAACAATGATTACAAAATTAAGAAGCATGAAGTCGGTGATGATGAATATGAATATCAAGTACAGTTTACAGCTGACCAGACTATTGATCGAACTGATCCCAGCCAACCTACAAGTGGGCACTTCCGAATCAATGCAAAAGTGTCACCGGATGGAAAGATCTCTTCTCTAAACATGGTAAAAATTATAAAATAGACAAAAAACGGCAACGGATAAAATCCATTGCCGTTTTTCTATTAACTTTCTTTCATCTCTCTAAGCAACTGCTTTTGGCGCTCAGATAGACTAGCCGGCAACTTGACATTATATGATATAATTAAATCACCATATGTACCATCACCACGATCATATCCTTTGCTGCGTAATCTAACCTTAGTACCATTCTGTGTGCCTGGTTTTACTTTCAATCTGATTTTAGCACCATTACTTAGTTGAATAATTATTTCGCCCCCCAATAAAGCCGTATACATATCAATGCTAACTTTAGCTTCCATCTGCCCTGTATTCTGTCTCTGAGTTCCAAAGCCACCAAACGCATCGCTTGTTCCGCCTCCACTAAAATGGGAATGAAAAGAAGAGCGACCTCTTCCGCCACCAAAAAGATCTTGAAAAAAACTAGAAAATCCCCCTCCACCAGAACTAAAGGAATTAAAATCAAAACCATCAAAAGAACCACCTCCACCAGCTCCTTCAGAACGACTACCTCCGAAACCTGCTTTTTCATAGGCTTCAGCATTACGCCATTGCTCACCATATTTATCATATTTAGCCCTCTTATCCGGGTCTGATAAGACTTCATAAGCTTCATTCAGCGCCTGAAACTTTGCTTTTGACTTAGGATCATCAGGATGAAGATCTGGATGGAACTGTTTTGTTCTCTTTAAATAAGCCTTACGGATATCCTTCTGGGGAATATCCTTGCTCACTCCCATAATTTTGTAATAATCAATAAATGCCATAATATTTACCTCCTTTTTTAGAAATAAACAGCAAATATTATGCCTAATATCCTCACTTTTTCGTATTTTTGCATGATAAATAAATTTATTATGAAAAAAATACTATCAGTATGTTTGATTGCATGCTGTTTGAACCTACCTGTAATGGCTAAGAATGATAATATTACTCTGCACATAGTAGAAACGAGCGATGTCCATGGCTCCTTCTTCCCTTACGATTTCATTAATCGTAAGCCCAAAGCCGGCTCCATGGCACGAGTTAGTAGTTATATAAAATCACTCCGAAAAAAATATGGAGATAAAGTTATTCTCTTAGATAATGGGGATATTTTACAAGGACAACCTACAAATTATTACTATAACTTTATTGATACTACTGCTACAAATATTGCAGCCAGTGTCATCAATTACCTGAATTATGATGCTGAGACCATAGGCAATCACGATGTAGAACCGGGGCATGCTGTTTATGATAAATGGGTCAAAGATGTAAAATGCCCTGTCCTTGGCGCTAACGTCATCGATACAAAAACCAACAAGCCATATCTGCATCCTTATACAATCCTGCATAAAGCCGGATTGAAAATTGCTGTTATTGGTTTACTTACCCCTGCCATTCCTAATTGGCTGAGTAAAAACATATGGAGTGGACTTCACTTTGATGAAATGGTATCTTCTGCTTCCAAATGGGTAAAATATGTTCAGGAGCACGAACATCCTGATGTGATCATCGGCCTGTTCCACAGTGGTAAAGAAGGTGGCATTACGACTCCACAATATGAAGAAAATGCATCTCTTCATATCGCTCAGACCGTTCCTGGTTTTGACCTTATTCTATTTGGACACGACCATACTCGTCATAATGATACTGTAATAAATACTGCCGGGCAATCTGTTGTATGCCTTGATCCTGCAAACAATGCCATAACGATAGCGGAAGCAGAAATCCAAGTAAATGGCAAAGAAAAAAAAGTAACAGGAAAACTTGTTGATATGACAGATGAACCTATTGATAACACCTATATGAAGCATTTTCAACCCGAAATAGATAGTGTAAATGCTTTTGTAAATAAAAAGATCGGAGAATTCAAAAATACAATCAGTACCCGTGAAAGCTATTTTGGCAGTAGCGCTTTCAATGATCTCATCCTTAACTTGGAATTAAAAATAACAAATGCTGATATTGCATTCAATGCTCCTCTTGAATTCGATGCAACCATCCATAAAGGCCCATTATATATAGGTGACATGTTCAACCTTTATAAATATGAAAATCAACTTTACGTAATGCGCCTTACAGGAGAGGAAATACGAAAACATCTTGAAATGAGTTACGATTTATGGGTAAACACTATGAAGAGTCCAAATGATCATGTTCTTTTACTAAGTGACAATACCTACGGAGACCAACAACGTCTTGGATTCAAAAATTTATCCTTTAATTTCGACAGCGCAGCTGGTATTGACTATGAAGTAGATGTTACAAAACCCAACGGAGAAAAAGTACATATTCTTCAGATGAGTAACGGACAGCCTTTCAATGAACACAAATGGTATAAAGTTGCTGTTAACAGCTACCGTGGAAACGGAGGCGGAGAACTCCTTACTAAAGGTGCTGGCATCCCTCAGGATAGCCTTGAAAGCCGTATTATTTGGCGCAGCGCAAAAGACCAACGATACTACTTAATGAAAGAAATAGAAAAAGAAAAAATACTTGACCCTCAACCTAACAACAACTGGAAACTTATACCAGAATCATGGGTAAAGACGGCTGCTACACGTGATTATGACATTTTATTCAATCAGAAGCACGATCCTAAGGAAGAAAAGTAATGGAGAGCTATTTTTTTATTTTTTGTAAAAACGACATAATGCTTGAAAAATGTCCAGATGGAAGTTTCACTATTCCACTCTGCGAAAGGACACCTATCCAGACAAAGGCATGGACTCACATTATGAACATTACTCCAATGGAGGATGGTACAACGGTTAAAACGTTTCATGTAGAAAGTCCTAAAGAATTAGAAGACTTGGTAAAAGGGCAACTTAAAGAAGGACACAGCTATGAAATGTGTCCCTTGCGAAAAAGTTTCTATAAGATTTCACTACAACTTTATCGCAAAGCAGGAAAATGCTTTGAACTTCTCTATTGGGACCAAAACACTCAATTCTGTGGCGTATGCGGTTCTCCTATGGAAATGCACACCGACATATCTAAGCGATGTCCTAACTGTGGCAAAGAAATATGGCCGGAATTAGGTACAGCTATTATTGTTCTGATCCACCAATATGATAAAGTGCTGCTTGTCCATGGAAGAAATTTCAAGAGCGATTTCTACGGCTTGGTATCCGGTTTCGTCGAAACAGGAGAAACATTGGAGCATGCCGTACATCGTGAAGTTATGGAAGAAACGGGGCTGACAATTACTAATCTACGTTATTTTGGCAGTCAGCCATGGCCCTATCCATGCGGGCTGATGGTAGGTTATAATGCAGACTATGTCAGTGGTGATATACGCTTGCAGAAAGAAGAACTCTCACGAGGCAACTGGTTTACGAAGGATGCACTTCCCCAAATACCAGAGAAATTAAGTATTGCACGACGGATACTCGATGACTGGTTTGAGGAAGGCCCTGGCCATACTAATGAGGTTATTTATCCTGATGAAAAAAACTTCTAAATAAAAAATACATGAAATTCTTGGAAAAGGCTTTAGGATTTAATCCTAAAACAATGCAACTCAAAACTGAAATTATTGCCGGAGCCACGACATTCCTTACGATGAGTTACATATTGGCTGTCAATCCTACAATTCTGTCAAGTACAGGCATGGACAAAGGAGCACTCTTCACAGCAACCGCTATAGCTTCTGCCATTGCGACCCTATTACTAGCCTTTATGGCAAAGATGCCTTTTGCGCAGGCACCCAGCATGGGTCTAAATGCATTTTTCGCATACACTCTCTGCCAGGCTATGGGATACACGTGGAAGGAATCACTAGCCATAATGCTTATTGAGGGTATTGTATTTTTGCTCATTACTTTCTTTCACATCCGAGAACTTATCCTCTATTCTATCCCTAAGTCACTTCGATTCGCCATTAGTGCAGGCATCGGAATGTTTATCGCTTTCATTGGTTTAAAGAATGCAGATATCATTGTTGCCAAAGAGGGTACTTTTGTTGGTCTAGGAGACTTTACACCTATTTCCATATTGGGAATCATTGCTATTATCGTTAGTGGAGTTCTGATGGCCAGGAATATCAAAGGATCTCTTTTCTGGGGTATTCTAATCACAACTATTATAGGTATACCTTTAGGAGTTACTCAATTTTCTTCAGGGTGGCTTCCTATATCTGCACCTCAGGATATCTCTCCTATATTTTGTAAATTCGATTTTAGTAATTTACTTAATATTAAAACAATACTTGTTGTATTTTCCCTTCTCATCGTAAATATCTTTGATACTATTGGTACTCTTGTGGGATTATCAGAGAAAGCTGGATTTGTTAATGCAGGCGGTAATATCCCTAGAGTAGAACAAGCTATGATGAGTGACGCTATCGGTACGACATGCGGTGCTCTTCTAGGCTCCTCTACAATTACTACATATGTAGAAAGTGCATCTGGTATCGCAGAAGGAGGCAAGAGCGGAGTTACCAGTTTTGCCGTCGGAATACTTTTTCTTGTTAGTCTTTTTCTAAGCCCCTTATTTCTATTAATTCCTGGAGCAGCAACCAGTGGGGCGCTTGTTATGGTCGGCGTGTTAATGCTTGACAGTATAAAAAAAATTGACATGGAAGACATTAGTGAATCCTTCCCCGCTTTCATCACAATCATAACTATGGTACTCTGCTATAGCATTGCTGATGGTATTTGCCTGGGGATTCTAAGCTATGTCATCATAAAACTATGTACTGGTCAATACAAACAACTTAACCCAACGTTAGTTGTATTATCCATTCTCTTTATTATAAATTTTATTTTTGAATAGAAGGTTCAAAAGATTAAACCGAAATTCAAGTGAATAATACAACTGATTAGAACAAAAGGAAAGCTAAAAGTGGGATATACTATATTTTCAGAGCGAAAAGAGAAAGACAATCTTTCCCTTTTCGCTCTGGAGAAGTTGTTTCTATCTTTGCATCCTCAAGTCCACCAATAATCAGTTCTTATGAAAAAGAAACATCTTATTAAGAGCAGAAATACGAAATCTTTGCCTTATAGCAAAGTAGCACGTCATAAAAAGACAAAGCCGGACAATTAAAAGTCAATAAGAACCCTATTTCAAGAGAATTAAAGCGTAATTCAGATGGTAGAAATGAGTTGTACAATCCCAATTTAGCTCACCGCAAGACCGGAAAGGCGCAACTGTCATTATAACCCATACTCTTTTATTGATGCCACGAATACACAGGATCTTATTGATACGCGCTCATTTGCTTCAAAAATACAGTACCCTGTTTCTCTATACAACTGTATTGTTTGATGACAGCTGTCCCGTCACGGAGATTTCATGGCATACGTCAAAATAGCCAAAGTCACAAACCTGTTCCAGTTTCATAAAACCTCTTCATTCCGTTACGGGAAGAAATTCACTAAATATTGACAAGTAGCACTCTGTAACTGGCATATTTGCACTCACAACAGTCCTCGCAGTGAAATACGCGAGTATCAGGCGGAGATATAAATTACTACCTGTCAATTACTTGT
>DMYZ01000018.1:1024-7159 GCA_003483565.1 Prevotella sp. | reverse complement strand
ATTTCACATTAGTTACCCATTTAAAAAAGATGAATATCTGTATAATCAATGCGTGCAAACCTATTATCAATTTCTACAAGTTCATCCAAACTTCCTGAAATTATTGAGAAAACAAAGAGTCCGATGATTTGGTACCTATTATAAATTCAAAATATATTCTAATAGGCCAAAAACTTTTCTTCGCTACGCATAGATCCATATTACTTTAACAAAAAGAAAGGAAATTCACTACCATCCTTTCTTTTTATTTTTTAGAATCTTCATAAAAGGGGACATATACAAAAGCACTGCGATAACAGAAAGCCACCGATTCTTAATAGTACCCGGCAAATAGGAAAGATTCCTATTCTTCGTGAATTTGTGCGATAATAATATGTGAAAGTTGCTTGCGAGCTTTCAGGCACTCACTCAATTGATGCCCATCTTCCCAACATCAATAAAATGGGCAAACTGGGAGTAAGAGCAGAGCGTCAGATTGAAGACATTCTTCCAACCCGTTACCTATCTGCTATCTTATCGCATAGAACGAAAAACCACGAAAGATACATATTGCCTTTGCACAAACTTATTTTTCCGTGCAGATACGCAAGACTGAACTTATCGAACAAAATCTTAGGGAAACAGAATGTGTCAAAGTACGAACTAAATTACAAGAGGCCGAGAAATATCTTTACTGAATTCTTTATGAACGCGGGATTGACATGGACGGCAAAGAGGTTGTGATGGTCCGTCTTAAAGAGGATCAGTCTCTATTTCAGCTAAACAACCTACAGGACATTCCTGCAATCGTCCCATTGCCGACTTCCTCCCTACCATCAGCATTAAAGCAAAGGACTTCGTAGTCGAAATGACCAATGTCAATGTACAACAGAAGAATCTGTACGGTGAAGGACAGATTGCCACGGAACATGTGGACAACAATAAGACTGTCTGGAAAATGATGTACATATTCTGGATTCCGCCGGAATATGCAAATGATGATTGACCGAGGTATTGTTCTAGAGAACCTGCCCCCAACTGAAGATGCCAAGAAGGTCAAAAGGCGGCTGGCTAGTGAAGAGAAAAAGGCTTTGGGAAACAAGTATAACAAAGGCAAGACCAAAAAGAAATAATCATCCCTTCTATATACAGGCTTACTCTCGGGCAGTTTGTTCAACATAAAATGCTAGCTGCAAACTCAAGACGAGATGGATTATGATACCGATTGGAGTGATACGGTGGTACCGATTAGTGCGCTATGACATTAATGCGCTGATACTGTCAATATAAGAGTATTTGTTAACCGGTTGCGAACATAATATGAACAGCATTGCTGGTTCATCGTCAATTTTGGTGCAACAAATTAACCCGTACAAGCGTGGAGCATTTTAATTTTGAGCAACTTATTACTGGCCCTGCCATACATGCTACGCTTGACAGCTTTAATCTTATTGTTTATTCCCTCAACCAATCCGTTGTTAAAAGGTGTAAGAATAGCGTTTTTAATGGCATTATAATCAGAAATAAACCTCTGCAATTTTTTTAGTTCTTGATATATCGACTCCTTATATGTATAGATCCATTCATCCAGCCCTTTTACATTAAAAGTACTTTAAATGAATTTAGTTGTAGTGTCAAACTTATTGGTATACCACTTTCAAAAGAAAAACTAAAAGAAACAAATTCAAAACTTCAGGATTTGATTACATTTGAGTCTTAGTTATGAGCAAAAGATTCTTCTTTTATTCTTAGGTAATCGGGAAGTATTTTATTCCTCTCCTCATCAGTTGTTGTGGATTCTTGTTTTTCAATTAATGCTTTTCTGGCAGATTCTACAGCTTTACTTGTTGTATGTGGCGTAATAGTTTTAGAGAATAAATGATGTTCTTCATCCTCCAAAAGTTTTCTTCTTTCAACAATCTGCTTATCTGTTAACTGATCAGACTTTATGTCAGAAAGTAAAGATTCATATTCATTTCTCATGTTATGTGCATACGCTGCAAAATTTTTGTTTTCATTAGCCCTTTCTGTTAATTCTCCATCACGGTACCTCCAGGATAAAAATGTTGTTATAGCTGAAAAGAAAGTCGTTATAATTTGCCACCAGAAACTTTTTGCGATAAAGAAAACTGTAATAATTCCGCAGGTGCTTAAGGCTGTTAACAGACATTTTGTAGTACGGATATTATTATTAGTCTTAAGGTATATATCTCCTTGTTCTTCTTGAATCTTATGATCCCATGCCATTTTACAGTATCTGTCTGCAATTTGCCGGTATAAAATTAATGTTGATTTATCCATGTTTTTTATTTGTTAAGTAACCGAATCCGTGTTCCTCTGCTTTCCATGGCTCTTTACCATATATCCCGTAGTATGATATCCAATAGAGGTGTGTGGTGAGATGGTTTATAAATAATTTTAAATCAAAACAATGCTTATACATTGAAAAAATTTTGTCACGTCGAATCATGCAGAAAGTTCCATTTGGATTGACATGAAAGTCACATAGTTCTTTCCCCATTATTCTAGACATTCTTTCTATTTTACCATTAGTTTCATATACTTTAGGTAGAACATTACCAGAATTAAGCTCGATAATCAGATTATACGAATCAGTAATTGTTACAAGGCTTCTGTATTGTGCTTTATATTTAAAGGTGCCAGCCAAAATGTTGGCACCTTCAATATAAGTTAGATCTGGCTGCACTTTGTGCAGCCATGAGATCTCTTTATAAGTTAGATTGACCATGGTCTTGCTGCTATTGAAAAATGTTTTGTTTCATCTCTTTTCTCTTCATTTTTGTCCGAATGAGGAAATAGAGAAGGAGTAAATATTTTACGCCATTCTTCAGAGGCTTCAATATGCTTACCTTCTTTTTCATACTCAACAGCTTTATTGGCTCTGTCAAGAGCTGTTTGAAAATAACTTTTTCTATTGTCATTATCAGAAATTCTCTTTATCCAAAAATGAAAGAAGTCCCGAATGATAACATCATAGTTTTCATCACCCTTGCCGTCAGGATAAATTTTATCTGTAAATAGAATAACATCTTTAACAATATTAAATGACTTATATTCTAGTGTAGATGTATTTCTAACCCAGTTTTTAATCATCATAGAGCAGACCCTTGTTAATCCGTCTGTAGTCTCGTTGCTATCTAGAAAGGCATCAATTTGTGAACGAGGATCAAAATCGTCCCAACTGCCACCATTTTCTGTATTAGGAATACAGAATTTAGAATCATCTTTTTCTAATGCTGGTAAAACTTCAACGTTATGTGTTCCATCACAGAACTTCACTAAAACGACTTTACCCCAAGCATGAATTTCTTCTGTAGTTGAGTAGGTGTCTTTTAGTGCGTTACGACATTCTTGTAGTAGTCCAGACGTGTTGTTTTTGTATTTTTCGTATGTATCCTTATCAATCTTGAATAATACATCTACATCGGATCCGCCTTCAATTGGACGTATTGCCGTTTTTGTTTTGTAGGAACCAAACAGGTATTGATCACCATCATTTTTACTCCTGTCATAAAAATGACGGGCCATACAATTGATCACACCTTCATACTTCTTTTTAGCGTCTTCCCTTTGATTTTGGGTGAGCTTTAAGTTGTCTAAAAATTGAATAAAATTCTCTTCCATAATTTTTCTTTTTATAAATGAAGATTATATTGCAAAGATATTATGTAACTGTGCAGTCTTTCTGCACAGATGAAAATAATTTTAGTTTGAGATAAAAAAAGTGAGTAAAACGAACCGTTTTACTCACTTTTAAATAGGTATCAAGTAATAATGCTTCTATTATTCTTGGTAGTTCTTTTGTTTCTTAATATTTTCTGTTACAATATTTCTAAACACTTCTGCACAATGTTTGATATCCTCGTATTCATTAAGTTGCTTACCGGTAAGTCCTTCATTTGTCCAATCTTCGAAGGAAGAAGCATAAATACCTTTGTTATTCTTTTCGATGAAATCACGGGTCAAAGTAGCCGGCAAGTTCTCAAGTTTCATTTCGCCGATTATTTTGTTAAAGTATGGATAGTCGCCATCTATGACAAAACCATAATCAGCAGCAATTCTATAGATCGCTATCCAGTGACGCTGTTTAGTGAAAACAGATTCCTTTTTAGTATAACTATAATTGATCAACTTGACAATACTATTACGGAGTATATCTATACGAGTTTGTTCAGACAGCTTCCTGGCATTTATAGGCTCAGCGGCCATTTCTCCGGGAATATCATCGTTTCCATCAAAAGCTTCTTTTTTAGTATAGTTGCCAGATTTCATGAAAATAATTTTTGAAGTGTGGTCTTTGATATTATATCCTGCAGATTCCAAATCTGTAATACAAGATCCAGAAGTATAGAAATATAGTGTTACAATAATATTGATTGCAACCTGGAGTTCCTTTTCAGAAGCTGTTGGAGAAATATGAGATTCATCATTTCTCCAACCTTTTACTAATATTAAATACTGATATAATTGTTGGTAAGAAGCTTTAAAATTATTCTTTAATCCCCAAAGACAGCTAAAACTATGTATCACATCTTTCCAGGTAACGTCATCGCCTTCATATTGTGGTTTAACTTCTTCCTTATTTATTAAATAGTACAGTTTCTTTAAATAGGCTTCAAATTTTGTTACGAGAAGATTAAAAGCAACGAATTTATTGACTATAGTTGTATCTTCTTTTGCGAATAGATCAGAGAGTGCAGATGAAATGTACATGCCTACACTATCTAAAGAGTCAATAGATTTTGTATTAAGAACGTAGAAAACGCTATCCAGAATTTCATCAACCGGACGCATATACCTTAAGACACCAGACAAGGATGTTAATAATATGCTCGTTATCCCACTCTTTACCTTACCAATATCCAATACAAGTTGGGTTCCTCCTTTTTCTGTTTTTTCCAGATCCGGCTTTGGCATCTTATTGACGGTGGCAGTAGCATTTGGCACGTTATCATTGATATATGCTTTTAGTATTTTCGTCCTCTCATCGGCATTTAATATAAACTTTCTCAGAATGCTGTCCATCATAGGATTAACAAGCATTGAAGGTATAGATCTGCCTTTTATCTTTTCCAGAAATATCTTTGCTTTTGATGAATTCACCGTTATTTTGAGATCTTCAAATCTACCAAATTCATCAAGATTTTTTTCTGTTACATTGGATGACATAATCTTTTGTAACATACTTATATTTATCCCTGTAGCTTCAGATAGAACAAGGATCTGATTATGTAGTTCTTTCAGCTGATACTCATTGATATAGTCGCGTATTGTTTTTCCGACTTCCAACCGTAAGTCACCACGCTGAATGTCATGTATAATCAATATGGCAGTCTGTTGGTCTTTTTGAGAGAATGAGGCAAATGACTTATGTAATTTACTAATTGCTCTTTTTGTCAGTTCGCTTTCAGGACCTTCAGTATACAGGTTTTTAACAAATTTAACGAAATTAGAATTGATGTATTCAGCATCAATCGTCCCCGTACCGGTTTCGGTAATATAAGTGTCAACAGGATATTCAAAGTCATCGTCTTCTTCAGTGCCTTTTCGTTTTTCAAAAAGTTCGCGGTACCGTTGCAATAATGTCATGTAAGTAGGTTCGTCAAACTCTACTGTTACCTTTGTGTAGGTATCACCATGCTGAAATTCATTTTCTAATTTTTCCCATACGAAACCTTGCAACTTGGCCGCTTCAAGCAGATGTGTCATGTTACAGAAATCCTGGGCAAACATATTTCTGTCTTCTCTTGTATCGGGCAACTTCTCGAAATTAAAGATCTCATGAGAGAAGAAAATGTCGCGTATATGCTGAAATTTACTGTTGATATTCTGGAGATTGGTTTCCAGTTTATCCACAAAAACTCCTAAAGGCCGGTCTACATAAACTTCCAAGGCATCCTTAATATTTTGTTCCATAGTATATGGAAAAGCATAATATCTGATGATACCGAATGGTTTTTCCGGTCCGAAGATCCTGTTGGTACGTGAGAAAGCCTGAATAACATCTACATATTTCATGACTTTGTCAACATAAAGCGTATTAACCCATTTGGAATCATAACCGGTCAGCATCTGAGTTACGACAATAAGCAGGTCTATTTGCTTATTATGGTCATTCTCTATTCCTATATACGG
>DMYZ01000018.1:0-883 GCA_003483565.1 Prevotella sp. | reverse complement strand
TTTTTGTGAGCCAGACGCTTTGCCACATCTCTTTTATATTTTCCGTATGTTGATAGTTGAAACGATGTCCCATACCTTTTATTATAATCTGTTAGCATTTCTATCAGGGCGTCTTCCCTGACAATGCCATGATCAGAATTGTCAATACTTTCATCAAAGATAGAGACCACATGCAATGAAGAATAACGTTCCTTGAAGAGTTTATAGTAAGCAATTGCTTCAGGTATGTTCTGTGTAGCTAAAATGGCATGGAACTTTCCATTTTGACTCAACTGGTCGCGACTTTTAACGATGTCTTCGGCAACGGCAAAGTGATGGACATCCTTCTGATAAGTATCTTTAGGTAAATAGTGCTCAATGCCGTACTTCTTCACACCGTTTTCTATATAAATGTCAGGCATTTGAACATCATTCATGAACTTATTATAGATAGCCATCTTTTCTTCGTTGTCCTTTATCTCATCTACCGATTTGGCTTTTGTTTGAAGCAAAGCAACTTTCTCTCTCAGTTCTTGGTCTTTGTAAGTGTTTTCTCGATACAAATCAAAACCGAGAACATTTTTATCGGGAATGGCATTGGCAATAGTATATTTGTGCAGCATATCACCAAATATCGTTTCTGTGGTAATCTCATTATGAGCATTTTCTTCAAACACCGGTGTTCCCGTGAAACCAAATAGCAATGAGCGTGAAAAAGTGTTTTTGATTCCAATCAGCATATCTCCGAATACACTTCTGTGACATTCATCAATAATGAATACCAGTCTTTTTCTGTTTACGAAATCAATTTCAGCCTGACTTATACCGTTAGCCACGTTGATACGACTCATTTTCTGGATAGAGGTCACTATCAGACGATCGTCTTTATCCGTACTTTTTAGTT
>DMYZ01000201.1 GCA_003483565.1 Prevotella sp. | reverse complement strand
GCCATCTTATGATGATACGAAACTATGCAAAGCAACCTGATGGCTTTTTCGCAAGAATTGCCGCCAAGGTTGCTGCATTCACTATGCTGCAGTATTTCAATCTTCTCAATCATAGACCCATAGGACAAGTTAAATATGCTTTATTTTAATTCAACCAACAAGTAAAAACAGCAAATAATTATCAGTCGTTACTTTCCTGTATCAGCTAGGAGATTCCTGCATTTTTCCAGGATATCTATCAGCTCTTCAGCCTTTGTAGCCCTAAGCATAGCTATACGAGTCTGGCGGAAATCAGAAATTCCTTTGAAGATAGGACTTGCCGCAAGGTGACGACGGGTGTGGAGGATACCACGGTATTCATCAATACGCTCCACATTAATATGCAACTGCTCTTCAAGAATGTCAATCTTCTTATTGATGTCAAGGGTGTTGTCGACAGGTTTACCGTCCAAATAATCACGTATCTCCTTGAAAATCCAAGGCCGTCCGAAGGTTGCACGCCCAACCATGATGGCATCAACACCATATTTATCGAAGGCTTCTTTAGCTTTCTCTGGACCAGTGATGTCTCCATTGCCGATGAGAGGAATATGGAAGCGAGGATTCTTTTTTACTTCACCTATCAGTGTCCAGTCGGCATCACCGGTATACATCTGACTGCGAGTCCGCCCATGAATGGTCAGTGCCTGAATACCACAATCCTGTAGTTGCTCGGCAAGGTCAGTAATGATGAGATTATTCATATCCCATCCCAAGCGGGTCTTGGCTGTTACGGGTACATGGACAGCGTCTACTACGTGCCTGGCAATATCCAGCATGAGCGGAATATCTTTCAACAGGCCCGCACCGGCACCTTTTCCAGCTACTTTCTTGACAGGACAGCCAAAATTAAGGTCGATGACATCCGGGTGAAACTGTTCAACGATCTTCGCTGCTTCTACCATTGATTCGACATTCTTGCCGTATATCTGGATGCCTACAGGTCGTTCGTCATCATCGATAGCCATTTTCTGTAAAGTCGATTTGATCGATCGTATGATGGCATCGGCAGAAACAAATTCTGTATACATCATTGCAGCTCCGTAACGCTTACAAAGCTTGCGGAAACCTATATCAGTCACATCTTCCATTGGAGCGAGGAAGACAGGTCTTTCTCCAAATTGAATATTTCCTATTTTCATTTGAAGGCAAAGTTACTACATTTCCAAGTATTTTCGGATATTTTTTGGAAAAAACAAGAAAGTCTTTGTTGTAAGATAAAAATAGAAACGGGGTATAGAGTATCGGGATATATCTTTCTTTATTTCAGCAGGTGGTACATTCCTCCTGCCAGACTTTTGATGACGCCTTTGATTTCCAGTTGGAAAAGCATACCGGTAAGTTTGGCGATAGGGATATTTGCCTGTATAGAAATAATATTGATCTGTAAGTCATTCTTTTTTGAGAGAACCTTGACAATGGCCTGTTCTTCTGCAGACAAGTCCGGGAAGAGTTGGCGCTCTATGCCTTGCTGTTGTGCCTGTACTAGTTCGCGATCTTCTTCCCATCCCATGGCTTTGACAAAATCATTTGCTGAAGTGATGAGGCTGGCTCCATTGTCTCTGATCAGATGGTTGCATCCTGCGGAATATTCATCGCCGATACGCCCTGGAAAAGCGAAGACGTCCCGGCCGTAACCCTGTGCGATCTCTGTCGTGATCAACCCACCTCCTTTTGCTGCTGATTCCACGAGGATACAGGCATCAGATATTCCTGCAACAATGCGGTTCCTTCTTACAAAATTGATTTTGTCAGCATTCGTCATCGTGAGGAATTCAGTGAGTAGTCCTCCCTGTCGGATCATTTCTCTGGCAGTGCTGAGATGCTGGCGAGGGTATAGGTTGTCTAAGCCGTGAGCGAGTACTCCTACTGTATCATAGCCGTTTTGGAGCGCCTGCCGGTGCGAGTTGATATCCACGCCATAGGCAAGTCCGCTTACGACAAGTACTTTAGGACAGAGCTGCCGCAGGTCGTGGAGAAAGTTGCGGATAACATCTTCTCCATAGAGAGTACATTTGCGTGTACCTACCATGTTGATGATACGCTTCTGGTTAAGATCGGCATTCCCTTTGTAAAAGAGTATAAGAGGAGCGTCCGGACAGTCTTTGAAGCGCTGTGGATAGTGTTCGTCTATGAGACAAAGAGGCTGAATGTCGTGGTGGAGATCATAATTCAGTTCCACTTCGGCTCTTTTCATCGGTTCATCCAGATTCTGAAGAGCCCGGATGAGCCGTGGAGAGGCATCCGGGAGGATGTCTTTGATGTCGTTTCGATGCTCAATGACAGATGTTGCTGATCCGAGTGTGCGGTAGAGCTGAAGGAGTCCCGTAAGAGTAAAATAGTTTATCCGGGTCAGTGCAATGGTATTAAGTATTTCTTGTTGGTTCATGAGTTAAAGTGATACTTATTCATCTTTTGGATAATACGGGGCAAAGGCATTGTCGTACTCCTCGCTGTTGCCCAGTTTGCCGTTGATGAGACATGCTAGTTCCACGGTGGCACGCAGACTGAGTCTTTGGTCGCTTTCGCGGAAGATATCCTGATGAAAGATATAGCGGATACCTTGCTTTTCTATCCACAGACGGGATATGAGAATATCGTCACATCTCAGTGGGGTCTTGTATTGCAAGTTCATGCGTGCCACGACAGGGTCAATGCCTCTTTCGTGCATTTTGGCAAAGCTGAGTCCTGTGCTTTGCAGGAAGCGATGGCGGGTATGTTCAAGGTAGTGCAGGTATATGGCATTGTTGACGATGCCTTCTACATCACATTCATAGTCGCGCACTTCCATCTTCGTTTCAAAAATGTATTTCTCTTTCATATTTTTGTCTGTTAGTTTTAAGTATAACGGAAAAGTGCCGGATAAATTATTTTTGCTCCGGAGCTTTCATATATTCATATCCAATACGGCAACGGAGACACTCCCTGTGGTCACAATATTGTTTCTTTAATTGGATGAGGGCCTGTGAATCGCCGGCATTTTCTACATGGAGTCCCACCATCTGCCACTGTCTCACGATATAGTTGTTTTCGGCTTTCAACTGGTCGAGGAAGTCGAAGGCGCGGTTGCAAAGCTGCTCATCGCCTTTATATCTTCCATAGGCGAAAAGCATGGGGATGGCAGTATTGATGAGAAGCAGGTTGAGAGAAAATGGTGACAGGTTCTTTTGATTCTTGTCGCTTATCGACCCGAAGGTATAATGGGTTTCCCAATAAGGGGTTACAGACGTGTGAAGGCATTCTTTCAAAGCTTTGACACTTTTACATTCAATGAGCTGGCTGAGACCGGCCTTGTGCTGATAGTAACTGTTGGCAAGTTGGGATATACGAATGTGTGGAAAGTTCTGAGGGCGGAGCCGGAGAAACTTCCACAGTTTAAAGTCTATAGGAGTGAGATTGAATTTATGGGCAAGGTATAGATACTCATTACGTAGTTTGGAGAAATAACCTTCGTTGAGAGCTGCTTTCTGATATCTTTCCGGAATGGTACCGAGTTCGAGCAGACCGGCTTGTCCCATAAATATTGCCTCGATTTGAAAAAGGTTGTCTCTATGATGGTCTACATCATGAAGTGGGACATGCATGGCCCATGTCTCAAAGGCATCACTGTTGATGCCAAAGCCGTAGTTCCGGGCCAGAGTAATAAAGTAACCGTTTTCCCATGATCCGTCACAGGCACTCACCCGATGTACTATTGCTTCTGTCTTCTGTTCCAGACGCTCTGTCTGCAAAGCACTCATCCAGCTGTGGATGGTTAATTTTGTCAATTGGGGAATAATTTTGTAGCAGGGAGGATACTGGTCGAGAGTAAGCAGTTGTTGATAATGTTCCAGGACGTAATCAGGTATGGGGAGTTCCATTTGAGTAAGATATTCACCTTTCTGGTTTTTTACCTGGCTGTCAATAGTGCCGCAGACGTGAAGGATAACATTGTTATAGTGTTCATCATGGTCGTGTTTATGCAGATACCAGTCACTGGCTTTATCATGGATTTCCACATTACCCACCCAAAGTGTGCCGCCAATGCGTATCTTGGCATTGAAAAAATCAGGACCGGCATTCATGTTATGTAGCCCTGGGTCTATGACTTCGACATTTTTTCCATCCGTAGTTTTAAGTTCTGTAAGCGGAAATAGTTTGTGTTTCCACACGTAATGCAATAGTAATTCCATATTTCTTGTCAAAATCGGATAACAACAACCTACAAAGATAGTAAAAAAGTTATCAACGAGTTAATTTTGACTAAAAAAACTTTTATCTTTGCGTTTAATAATTTGATACTTTTCATGATGAAAAGAAGCTTGTCTTTAATAATCGGCTTTCTCTTTAATCTTGTGTGTGTATGTTGCAGAGATATCATCATCCAGCAATCCTGGATTTCCATAAATTTACTTATAAGAGTAAATAGTTATCATCAAGAGAGGTAGAAGGAGTGAAGAACTTTGAAATAACAGTAAATAATAGTTATATTCTTTTGAAAATTTCGTATTTAATAGTATCTTTGCGGTGTTTAATTCGAATTGAAAATGAAAATAGCTTTAATCGGTTACGGCAAAATGGGACACATGATCGAGCAGATCGCCCTTGACCGTGGTCACGAAATTGTTTGCAAAATTGATGTTGACAATCCAGAGAAGTTTGACTCTCCTGAGTTTGCCTCGGCTGATGTAGCCATAGAGTTTACCAATCCAGCTGCAGCTTATGATAATTATCTAAAGGCTTTTAAGCATCATGTAAAGGTCGTTTCCGGTTCTACAGGTTGGATGAAGGAACATAAGACAGAAGTAGAAAATCTTACCAGAGACGGTAAGGAGACTCTTTTCTGGGCTTCTAATTTCTCTATCGGTGTAGCTATCTTCTCGGCAGTCAATCAATATCTTGCTAAGATCATGAATGGCTTCCCTCAGTATGATGTACAGATGGAAGAAACTCATCATGTGCATAAACTTGATGCGCCATCCGGTACAGCTATTACTTTAGCCGAGGAAATTATTGACAATATGGATCGTAAGACAAAATGGGTAAAAGGTTTTCAGCACAATGCTGACGGAACAGAGAATGGCAGCAATGAAGTAGCAGCAGATGAACTGCCTATTGCCAGTATTCGCCGTGATGAAGTTCCGGG
>DMYZ01000283.1 GCA_003483565.1 Prevotella sp. | reverse complement strand
ATGCGGCTTACCGGCAACTTGCCAACAGTGTTTCTGCTCTTCGGAATTTGATGAATGTACCTCATCGTGAAGATGTTGCGGGAGCAGACTCGACATTCAATGCAAAACTTCTTCTTTTAGAAAAAAATATGAAAGAGGATAATCTTACCATATCTGAATATGAGAATCTTTTGGACCAGGCTAAAACGCTTGAAATTAAATTTTTGGACGAGGTTACTCCCTCAGATATTCATCAGCCCTTTGATCTGACAGACCGTATCACGAATGCTGGTTTTACTTCCGATGCATCCGGCTGGGATAATACGGCAACAGGAACGGTAAATGCAAATGATAGTGAGATTGAATTTTATCAGACAACATTTGTCTTGGCGCAGACCCTGAAGAATTTACCAAAGGGAACATTCGAAGTCTCTGTCCAAGGTTTCCAGCGTCCAGGAGCATCATCTGCAGTTTATACGGATTATATTGCCGGGGAAAACAATGTTACAGCTCAAGTCTTTGCGGGTTCATCCAGTTCTAAGATTCATAATATCATGGATGGAGCACAGAATTCACAACTGCAATACACAGACAAGCATGAAGGCAGTCTTTATTTTCCAGATCAGATGGCAGGTGCCCGCCAGTATTTTGATCATGATTTATATTACAATTCTGTTTTTACGACTTTGTCTACAGATGGCGATAATTTGAGAATTGGTGTCCGTGGATCTGTTGCCGAATCTTCTTATTGGTCTGTTTTTGACAATTTCCATCTCTATTTTTATGGCAAGCTGCCAGCTGATACTCTTATAACAGGGGTTAATGCGGTTCATTCCGAAGGCCAGCATTATTTTGATGTGTATAATCTTATGGGACAGAAAGTGCGTAGCCATATTTCTGATTGCAAGAATCTGACTTCCGGAATTTATATTATCAATGGCAAGAAAGTTATAATCCGATAAAAATAAAAACCCATTATAAAGAATCTTTATTCATGAAAACGAAACGCTTTAGTATTTTGTGCCTGGCAGTACTGTTGGGTGCGTGTATGGTTGTTCCTTGTTATGGACAAATCACTATGAATTTTGATGCAACCCAGCGTGGTCCGGAGATTAGTCCATACCAATATGGTTTGTTTTTTGAGGAGATCAACCATGCAGGCGATGGTGGTCTTTACGCCGAAATGGTCCGCAACCGTTCTTTTGAGGATAATGTAAGTTCTCCCGATTATTGGCAGGAGGTCAATGGTGCTTCTATATCTCTGGTTACTTCCGATTTACTCAATTCTGCGCAAGGTCATGCATTGAGTGTAACGACTAGTTCAGCTTCTTCTTCTCATTTTCAGGGAGTCTCCAATGTTGGATATTGGGGTATGAGTTTTGTGAAAGACTCTACTTATACGTTGTCTTTTTACGCAAAGGTCTCTACCTCCTATGCGTTGGGAACGGTAAAGGCCCAATTGCAATCGGCAGATGGCTCGAAAATCCTGGGTGAATCAATACTTCCGACATCATTGCAGAGAGGAACATGGGAAAAATATACCGTTTCTATTAAGGCTGCCGGTACAGATGAAGCAGGGCGGTTGGCCTTACTTACTTCTCAGAACGGTACGATGTATCTTGATGTCGTATCACTCTTCCCCTATACCTGGAAAGACCGTAAGAATGGACTTCGGCCTGATCTTGCCCAAAAGTTGTATGATACCCATCCTAAATTTCTTCGTTTTCCCGGCGGATGTTATGTAGAAGGGCAGGGAAGCTATGATAATGCTTTCCAGTGGAAGAAAACTTTGGGACCTATTGAAGACCGTCCTGGACATTATGATAAAAACTGGGGATACTGGAGTCAGGATGGACTTGGCTTTGATGAATATTTGCAACTGTGTGAAGATTTAGGCGCAGCTCCCTTGTTTGTTGTCAATATTGGGCTTGGACATGGCTTCTCCCTCTCTATGGATACAACCAAAGTCTTGGTCCAGGATTGCCTTGATGCCATTGAATATGCCAATGGTGGACCTTCTACGGAATGGGGCGCTAAGAGAATTGCCAATGGTCATAGAGATCCTTATAACCTGAAGTTTATTGAAATTGGCAATGAGAATTATAATAGTGGAACTTCCGATTACCCGGAACGCTATAAGATGTTCTATGATGCTATCAAAGCTAAATATCCGGATATTACATGTATTGGCAATGTTGAAGCATGGGGGACAGATAATCCATCCTGGAGAAATGACAATCCGGTAGATCTTGTCGATGAACATTATTACCGTACCAGTGACTGGATGCTGGCAAACTATGATAAATATGATAATTATTCTCGTGCCATAGGAGTTTATAATGGTGAATATGCAGCTAACTCTGGCAGTTATGGTGAATATGGAAATCTGAAGAGTGCACTTGGCGAGGCTGTGTATATGCTTGGTATGGAACGTAATTCAGATGTCTGCAGAATGGCAAGTTTTGCTCCAATCTTTACGAATGTAAAAGACCCGACATGGCCTTATGATATGATTCACTATAATGCAGCCAAGAGTTTCTGTACTCCCAGCTATTATGTTCAGAAGATGATGGGACAAAACTCTGAAGGACAGAATCTGAAGTGGACCGAGACGGGTAATTCTATGTCGGCTTCAAAGCATCTCTCTCTTGGCTCATGGAACACACAAGTAAGCTATGATGATGTGAAAGTTGTTGATGGGAATGGAAATACTCTTTTTTTTGATGACTTCTCTTCAGACAAAGGATGGACTGCCAGCAGTGGCACATGGGGTATCTCTGATGGCATCAAGACCGAGAGTGGAAACTCTACCCCTGCGCTTATTATAAACAGCCAATCATTGCCAGATAATTATACTATAACTTTGAAGGCTCGCAAAAATGGTGGCGATGAAGGCTTTTTGGTTGGTTTTGAGTATTTTGATTCTGATGATTATTCGTGGTGGAACATCGCCGGTTGGGGAAATACCCGGAATGCTGTTGAAGTTTGCCGTCATGGAGCAAAGACAACTGTTGACAATGCCTCCGGAAGTATAGAGACCGGAACATGGTATAACTTGAAAATTAGCGTCAAAGATGATTCTGCAAATTTTTATATCAATAATGAGCTAATCAATAAGTGTGCTCTGGCAGAAACACCCGCGAGTGCCAAAGCTGTTTTCCAAAGTGCCCAGCTCAATGATGCCGGTGATGAAATGACCTTAAAAATAGTAAACCCTCTGGATTCTGTCCGGAAGATAAAGCTTACTTTCAAGAATATGAAAGTAGATGGAGGTTCTGTGATCCGTCTGGCAAGTACAAGCAATCTGGATGAAAATACCATGGACGATCCTGAGAAAGTTGTCCCTTTATCAGAAACCATCCTTTCCCGTACGGATACAGTCTGTGTCCCGGCTTATTCCTTGAATATTTTCAAACTGAAGGTCTCTGATGCTGTTGGTGCTGTTGCTGATTCTGCTCAACTTTCGTATCATCAAGAAGATGCAGACAAGTATGGTTATCTTTATGCTCACATGAATAGTTCAAAGGAGATCACCAATTATGCTCTTAGCCGTCAGGGTGATGCCTTCAATGATTTGCTTTCAGGAGGAGAAGTTTTCGATACAAAGAAATATACGACGACAGGAGGTATGCGTGATGCCTATGTAGGCCGTTTGCAGAATGGACAGTTTCTCCTTGTCGGTACAGATATGACATCTCGTCTGGGATGGAACAGCAATCATATTATGGATATGATGTTAAGTCCCGATTTGGTCCATTGGACTAAGGAGGTCAAGATTGATCTGAAAAGCGATGCCAATCTGAAAGCACTAGGACTTTCTTCTGCTGATGATATGACTGCAGCCTGGGCTCCTGAATTTATCTATGATCCTCAGACTAAAGATTATGTCCTTTATTATACAGTAGGATTCCCGGACCGTCATCGCATCTATTATCAGTTATTTGATGCAAATCTGAATCTATTGACAGAGCCAAAACTTTATTTTGACCCCGGATATGATCTTATAGATGCAGACATTCAGTATAATGAAGTTGACAAACAATATATTATGATTTACAAGAGTGAGTTGACTAAACATAATCTTTTTCAGGCCAGAGCCACTCGGTTGGTTCCTTCCAATCAGGTGATAGGTACCTGCCAATGGACTATAAATACTGATTTTGACTATACTGAGGGCAGCGATGCTATCGAGGCACCAAGTCTTTATCGTAAGATAGGTGACAAAAACTGGCGTCTGGCTTATGAAAATTATTCTGGTGGCGGGTATTCCTTGCTGGATCTGGATGAGCATTGCAATCACCCAATGAACTTGAAACGCATGGAAGGAAATGTCCAGGCCCAGCATGGATCATTCCTCAAACTGACGGAGAAGGAATATAACTACCTCTTGACTTGGGACAGTGTGAAAACTCTTCTGCCTGTTGTTCAGAGTTATGATAAGGTCTCTACGAGCAATATATTACAGAATGCCATAGATAAAGCTGATGAGGCTCTTGGTATTACGACAACCTTTGAAGAAAATATTACCCGAATGAATGAAGCCTGTGAGCTTTTAAAAGAAGCGAATGCCGTGGCCAGAAAATCCCTTCTTGACAGTATTGCAGCAGGTAAGGATGCTGATGTGACCGGCCTGATCGTCAATCCTCAGTTTTCTGACAGATCAGAGGGGTGGACTCTTTCTGCTCCTTTTACAACAGCTGATGGAAAAGTAGCTGAATACTGGAATACCAACTTTGACTTTTATCAGGATCTTCAATATATGCCGGCTGGTGATTATGAACTTGGTGTTCAGGGATTCTTCAGATATGGCTCCGCTTCGGATGCTTATTCTTCACACAATGACGGTACAGAAAAGTTGAATGCTGTTCTGTATGCCAATGATACAGTACAGCCTATGATGAGCATCTTCGACGCTCATAGTTATAGTTATTCGCCATATACTTATCCAGACAATGTGTCTGATGCCAATATAGCATTCAATACCAATGACTCTTACCACAATACCCTTAGATTTACCTTGGATAAAGAGGGGGCTATTCGTATAGGTATTAAGAAAAACACCTATGTTTATAATGACTGGTGCGTCTTTGATAACTTTACTTTGAAGTATATGGGCAATTCTACCGGTATTCATGATGTGTATAACAAAGAGCACAAGGTTGATTCTAAAATCTATAATTTACAAGGAATGCGTCTGGTTGGTGAACCATTACATGGCGTGTTTATTAAGGAAGGGAAAAAATATGTAAACTGATAAGCTATAGTACCAATGAATATTTTAGATCAAGTACAGGAAAAACATAGGTTTATGCAAATGGCTCATGAGTCAATACTTAATCACCTTGATGATTCAGAATTCAAACTTAATGATTTTGTTAAAGACATGTTGGTAAGCTCTTCTACACTATATAATAAAATTCATGAGACAACAGGATTAAGTGTGTCTGGTTATATTTCGGCAGTAAGAATGGACCAGGCCGTTAAAATAGCAAGGCTATATCCCGAGTTGTCTCAGACAAAGATATCTATGATGGTAGGTTTTAATAGCCCTAAATATTTCAGTAAGTGTTTTAAAAAGCGTTATTCCATGTTGTTTAAAGATTATTTGAAAAAGGTAAATGTGGATAATCCTTATCTTTAATGAGTTCAAATAATAGTCTCCTGTAACTTTTGGCNNGTGCCGTTTATATATTTGGCACTTGCCAAAAGTTATTAGTAATGGTCTTTCATGACCTGTTTTCTTGTGATTCAGATATGAAAGTGAAATAAAACAGATTGCATAAAACTTTCAGAAGTTATCTTCTGAAAGTTCTGAGAGCCTATAGGTAGGAGGGTATAGGACATTATCTTATTTTATAGGCTTATGGGAAAATGTCTGAAAATAGAGAAGGCATACCTTGCGCCATTCTTTGGCATTGTCGAATTGCACATGAAGGAGGCGGTTTACATGTTGCCATCTATGGGCATCAATATAGGGCTTCATTTGTAGCCATGTCTTTTCCCAACCATATACGGTATTTACACCTCTATTATAATGACGGCAAAGCTGCTGCCACAAAGTCGTACCGTCTTTAAATTTATAGTTCCATGCAACATGGTGAAACCATAGCAGATATTGCGGAGGACAAGTCGATAGATTGTCATAAAGACTGCGATAAGGTTCACGATATTGACTTGTGGCATTTGTGCCTTTGGAAGAGCGCTCGAACCCAAGCCCGATACTGTCTGCCTTATGGTAGTATACCGGACACCATTCGATAGGATATTCAGCTTTGTATCCATCAGGCTCAGGACCATAATGATGATCAAAGGACATGATATGATGTAGTCCAAGTGGTTCCATATAGTTTACACAAGCTTCGCGGCTGTCAAGCATGATATGAAGAACTGGACGTGTAAATTTAGGGTTTGAGGTAAAAGTCTGTTTGATCCATTCCAGCGCGATCTGTTCTGAACTCAGGTCTGGATCCCATGCCAGGCGTCCGAATGCATACCAGTTAGCTTGTGAAAAAGGATGCCCACACCAGTTGGTGTCATCTCCGATATTGGCTACTCCTCCTATACCCTGGAGGATGGAAGGTGATACAAAATGGAAAAATTCTTTCCACATCGGGGCAAGATAGACCAGATGTTTGCTTTGCCCGAGATATTCCTGTGTGATCTGGAATTCTGCAAGCTGGCGGGTAGATTTGATGTTATCGAAGATAGGGGCATAAGGTTCACGGGGCTGGAAGTCTAGTGGCCCATTTTTACTTTGCAGAATAACATTAGGAAGAAATTTACCATCTTGGTCTTTAAATTCATTCACGGCTTGCATTACCCTGTCTTCGCCTTTATGGCTTGCTCCATAGACAAAACTGCGCCAAAATACTACTCCTCCATAAGGAGCAAGAGCCCGGGCTATCATGTTGGCACCTTCTGAATGACTGCGCCCATAATCAAAGGGTCCTGGCTGTCCTTCTGAATTTGCCTTGATGACAAAACCTCCAAAATCGGGAATAAGTTGATAGATTTCTTTTGCTTTATGATTCCACCATGTTATGACATTTGGATCAAGAGGGTCTGCCGTAACGGTAGAGCCTAGAGCTTTTGGAGTTCCAAAGTTGACAGACAAGTAAACTTTAATGCCATAAGGGCGCAGAATATCTGCAATCAGACGGACACTGTCAAGGTAAGTAGTTGTAAGAATTTTAGGTGATGCATTGACATTGTCCAGCACGCT
>DMYZ01000179.1:2347-3491 GCA_003483565.1 Prevotella sp. | reverse complement strand
GGCAAAGATATCCCAGTAAAAATGATTACCGGTTTCAATAAGATTGTTATTGAAACGTGTCAGTTCCTCCAGAGAGAATTTGCTCCCTTCCAAAGTGCCGATAATAGTCCTGCCACTTGTTGCACCAAGGTCTACGGCAAAAAAATATTTTTTGTTTGTCATATTTAAGGTCAGATTGTTTTTAATTCTAGTTGCAAATTTAGAATTAAAAAGTAAATAAGAACATTATTATTTGATTTTAAATCTAAAAGTTTTGAGATTTATTGTTAACTTTGTACACACAAATAATCGATATTAAAATCAAAAATATTTTTAAGCATTAAAAATAAATGTCCACATTAACCATTTCAATTGTAATTGCTTTCATTGTAGGTTATATGTTTATAGCTTTGGAAAGTGTAACCAAAGTCAATAAGGCCGCTGTAGCCTTGTTGATGTTTGTAGTTTGCTGGACTCTCTATATGATCAGTCCGGGAAGCTACAATCCAGGAGTATCTATTGATGCAATTCCTCAAGCCGTGAGTGATATTATAGAAAAGCATCTGGGGAGTACTTCTACTACTCTGTTCTTTTTGATGGGAGCAATGACTATTGTGGAGATTGTAGATCAAAATGGTGGTTTCGATTGGGTACAGAAGGTGATGAGTACAAAAAACAAGCGTGTCTTATTATGGCGTATTACATTCCTGACCTTTTTTCTCTCAGCAATTCTTGATAATATGACAACTAGTATTGTCATGATCATGATTTTGCGTAAACTAGTCCAGAAACGTAAGGACAGACTTATCTATGCTTCTTTAATTATCATAGCAGCTAATAGTGGTGGCGCTTTTTCTCCTATAGGTGATGTTACCACAATCATGCTTTGGAATAAAGGTTTGATTACGGCAGTAGGAGTTATCAAAGAGGTTTTTATTCCGTCTCTTATTTCTGTTATTGTTCCAGCTTTGTTTATGCAGACTCAGCTGAAGGGTAATTTTGTTGATTCTGGAAATATTCAGTTTGCTTCCGAAGCAGATGCTAAATTACAGGAATTCTCTTCCCGCCAACGTAAAAGTTTATTCTTTATAGGCTGTGGTGGTTTGATTTTAGTGCCTGTATTTAAATCAATCACTAATCTTCCTCCCTTTGTAGGAACTCTTCT
>DMYZ01000179.1:0-2129 GCA_003483565.1 Prevotella sp. | reverse complement strand
TGAATACTACTTTCCATGGTAACCACTATATGGTAACAGGTATTATCGGATTTCTCTCAAGTATTGTTGACAATGTACCATTAGTTGCCGGGTGTATGGGAATGTATCCAATTCAGGCTACGGGAGATATGGCTGTTAATGGTATTTTCTGGCAGCTGCTTGGTTATTGCGCCGGTGTAGGTGGCAGTATGCTTATTATCGGCAGTGCTGCTGGTGTTGTTGTTATGGGGCTGGAGAAAATTACTTTCGGCTGGTATATGAAGCATGTCAGTTGGATAGCTTTTCTAGGTTATATTGCTGGTATTGCCAGTTATTGGTGTATGCGTACTTTCTTAATGTAAAGTTTCATTTCATATCCTTGAGAGGTATTGGAAATAAAAAGGGAACACTGTTTTGAGCTGCAGTGTTCCTTTTTTATTTACTTCATTTTAAATCGATATTCGCTTGGTTTTAGTCCTGTTTTGATTTTGAATTTCGATGAAAAATAATCAGGAGATTCAAAGTTGAGACAGTAGGCTATTTCCTTTATACTAAGGTTTGTTGTGGAAAGCAGTTCTTTTGCCCGCTGAAGTTTTAAATCTTGTTGGTAAAGCGCTGGAGATATGCCTGTGATTTCCTTGAAAAGTTTGCGTAAGTTACTATAGCTTACTCCCATTTCTTCAGCAATCTGTTGGATGGTTAGATTATCTTCAAGAGATTCACGTATTCGTACGCGAGCTTGGTTGATCATATCTACGCGGTCACGATTTTTATTGAGAATTATATTTCGATTGAGAGAATACATCAACCCAATGATATGATTAACAATACCGGCTAGTGTCTGCTGTGAATAAGCTGCTTCTTCCAGAGCAGTTTTATAAGCTTCTTCATATAGGTGAATAATATCGCTACTATAACCTACGTGATAAATAGGCTTCTCGGGAGAAAGAAAATTAGCTTTTATTCGGTCGTCCATGTTGTTTCCCTTGAATCCGATCCAATAGCTCTTCCAGCCTTTTCCAGTAGGGTGATAAGTATGCCATTCATGTGGGAACAGCAAAAAAATATCACCTGCCTTAATAGGAGTTTCTGGGATATGGGCTGACTGGAATAGGCCCTCGCCTTCCGGTTGGTAAAGCAACTGGTACTCATTGAGTTCCCTTCCTTTTTCAATGTCAAAGTAATAGCCGTCAGCATGTCCTTTTGTCGGATAGGAATCACCAGGACCAATATCTTCGAACCCTACAGTACTAACTGTCAGTCCCCATTGCGCATCACGATTATTAGCAACAAGATATTTACTTTTCTGCATTTGATTTAGGTTTGATTGTTTGCACGTAATGCCTTATATATATAATTGTTGCAAAGATAAATATTATTTTTCATATAAAAGATAGTGGTCGTTAAAAGAATATAATTTTCAAGAAAAATATTTTCTTAAAAACACAAACAAGCGTCGAATGGAATTATCCATCCGGCGCTTGTTCGTATTTTGTTCTTCTGCAAAGAATGTCTTATAGAGGATATTCCTCAAAAGCATAAAGCACAGTAGAAAGATATCGCTCACCTGTGTCAGGAAGAAGAGCTACAATGGTTTTGCCCTTGTTCTCTGGGAGCTTTGCAATTTCCGTAGCAGCGTATGCTGCTGCACCGGAAGAGATGCCTACCAGTAGACCTTCCTGTTGTGCGAGTTGCCGGCCGGCAAGGATAGCCGCATCATTATCTACATCGAATACTTGATCGACATAGTTGGCATTGTATGTCTTTGGAATGAAACCAGCACCAATACCTTGTATTTTATGAGGTCCACTTTTTCCACCATTCAGTACAGGGGAGGTAGAAGGCTCCACTGCAATAATCTTGATATTGGCATTTTTTTCTTTCAGAAACTTTCCTATACCTGATATGGTGCCACCAGTACCGACTCCAGCTACGAAGATGTCTATTTTACCGTCTGTGTCTTTCCAAATCTCAGGTCCCGTTGTTTCATAATGCCGTTGTGGGTTGGCAGGATTGTCAAACTGGCCGAGGATAATACTGCCGGGAATAGTATCCTTAAGTTCATTGGCTGCTTTAATCGCACCAGGCATACCGTCACGGCCATTTGTTAATTTGACTTGTGCACCATAAGCCTTAACCAAGTTTCTTCT
>DMYZ01000173.1 GCA_003483565.1 Prevotella sp. | reverse complement strand
TTGGAAATAGAATGGAATGAGACAAATAATCATGTATATATGACAGGACCAGCTGCTTTTGCCTTCGAAGGTGAAATAGAGCTGCCTGAAGAATAAGACAAACTTAACAACAATATAAAGAAAGTAAAATATGGCATTAGTAAATGAGCATTATTTGCAACTGTCGGCCAATTATCTGTTTGCAGACATTGCCAAAAAAGTAAACGCCTACAAGGTTTCACATCCACAAAAACACGTCATAAGCCTGGGCATCGGCGATGTAACCCAACCTCTATGTCCCGCAGTCATCAATGCGATGCACAAAGCTGTTGATGAAATGGCAGTCAAGGCAACTTTCCGTGGATATGGCCCAGAAAGAGGATATGACTTTCTCCGCGAAGCCATTATTAAAAATGATTTTACCCCTCGTGGTATTCATATTGACCCGAATGAGGTTTTTGTCAATGATGGAGCAAAAAGTGATACCGGAAACTTTCAGGAAGTTGTACGTTGGGACAACAGTGTAGCTGTTACAGATCCAGTATATCCTGTATACATCGATTCAAATGCCATGATTGGTCGTTGCGGAACTTTTGAAAAAGGCAAATGGAGCAGCCTTACCTATCTGCCTTGTACAGATGACAATAAGTTTATACCACAGATTCCGGATCATCGGGTAGATATGATCTATTTATGCTATCCAAACAACCCTACAGGTACCGTCCTGACCAAAGATGAATTGAAAAAGTGGATAAACTATGCTATCAAGAACGATTCACTGATCCTCTACGATGCTGCATATGAGGCTTATATCCGTGATGAAAAAATTCCTCACTCTATCTACGAAATCAGAGGAGCAAAAAAAGTTGCTATCGAATTTCATAGCTATTCCAAGACTGCAGGATTCACTGGTGTAAGATGTGGGTATACTATTGTACCGAAAGATGTTACAGCAACTACTCTCGATGGCAAGCAACGTATCAGCCTTAACCAATTGTGGGATCGCCGACAAAGCACTAAATTTAATGGAACAAGTTATATCAGCCAACGCGCAGCTGAAGCCATCTATACTCCTGAAGGCAAGGAACAGACTAAGGCGACCATAAACTATTATATGACAAATGCCAAAATAATGCGTGAGAGCCTTACAAAACTGGGATTCAAAGTATATGGAGGGGAAAATGCGCCTTATCTGTGGGTAAAGACTCCTGACGGCACAGACAGCTGGAAATTCTTTGAGCAGTTACTTTTCGGAGCTTCTGTTGTATGCACCCCAGGAGTAGGCTTCGGTCCAAGCGGAGAAGGATTTATCCGTCTCACCTCCTTTGGTGACCGCGAAGATTGTTATGAGGCTATGCAAAGAATAGCCAACTGGATAGGATCTAAATAAGTCGCCTAAGCCCCCTTGTTTTTTTGGGGGGGAGACTACCTTTAAGCTCGGCGGCTAACAACACACAAACATAAAATTTTAACGTCATGGAAAAATTAAAAAGAATTGGGTTAGTTGTCGCCGTAATGCTTGCTAGCATTACAACCACAAGTGCACAAGACAAAGTAGTAGGAACGATTGCATCAGATTTCGTCAATCAATACTATTGGCGTGGCCAAGATCTAGGGGATGTTAGTATTCAACCTACTTTAGGCATTGCCTATAAAGGATTTTCTCTTTCCGGATGGGGAAATGTCGGGCTATCGGATAAGGATGACACAAAGGAATTTGATTTGACAGCGTCCTATGCTATTAGTGGTTTTCATGTAGGTGTAACAGATTATTGGTTTAACACTCCTAACGATCGTTATTTTGAGTATGCAGCCCATGAAACTTCACATGTTTTTGAAGGTAATATAGGTTACAATTTTGGTCCCGTAGCCTTAAACTGGTATACTAATTTTGCCGGCAATGATGGTTTAAACAAGAGTGGAAAAAGAGCTTATTCTTCTTATATAGAAGCAACAGCACCTTTCGAGTTTGCTTCCTGTAGCTGGACTGCTACAGTAGGTGCCACACCTTATGCCACAAGTTTTTATTCAAAAGCTAATGGTTTTGCTGTAACCAATGTAGCTGTCAAGGCAACTAAGGCTGTCAAGATTACAGATTCTTTCAGCGTTCCAATATTTGCTTCTATTGCTGCCAATCCAAGTAATCAAAAAGCTTATCTTTTGTTTGGTTTCACATTACAACCCTAATTTAATTGAGTTACAGACTGATCAAAAAAGTAAGGGACAAAAGGGATAAGACTTTTACAAAAAACAAGATAAGAAAAAAATAAGATCTGTTTCCCTTTCATTTTTCCTGATACAACGCACATATATACTTTTACAAATACAAAATTTTATCAATAAGAAGATTTAGAATATGGCAAATTTAAGATTTGATGCCGTAGAGGCAGCCTCCCGGAAGAAGCCTGCAGTGGTACTTTCACCGATTGAAAGACCATCAGAGTACTTTGGCAAAAAAGTGTTCAACCGTCAGAAAATGTATAAATATCTGCCTGCAGAGATCTATACAAAACTGATTGATGTTATCGACAATGGTACACATCTCGATCGCAGTATTGCCGATGAGGTTGCCAAAGGCATAAAACTATGGGCCGATGAAAATGCAGTTACTCATTACACGCATTGGTTTCAGCCATTGACAGAAGGTACGGCTGAAAAGCATGATGCTTTTATTGAACACGACGGCAAAGGAGGCATGATTGAAGATTTCTCTGGTAAATTACTTGTTCAGCAAGAACCTGACGCGTCTTCATTTCCTTCCGGAGGCATACGAAACACCTTTGAGGCTCGCGGTTATTCTGCATGGGACCCTACCTCTCCTGTATTTATTATGGATGACACACTTTGTATTCCTACCATATTTATTTCTTATACAGGTGAGGCTCTTGACTATAAAGCGCCATTACTCCGTGCCTTACACTCTGTCAGCATAGAAGCAACTGAAGTTTGTCATTATTTCTATCCGAAAGT
>DMYZ01000287.1:561-2532 GCA_003483565.1 Prevotella sp. | reverse complement strand
GTAACCATTGGATCAATTGCTGCACCTTTGAAACCAGCTGCAATACGGATTGCTTTCCAATAAGATAAGCTTTTTGAATTAAGTTGATTATCAAGCATATATTGAGCTTCTATATAGTTAAGCAATGCCTCTGTAGCGCGCAATGTAATAGATGCAGTATAGCCATATTGATTCTGACAAAGTGCTTGATCAAATGTTCCACCCTTTCGGATGGCATATCCAGTAGTATAACAAGTAGAAAAATCACGAGTGTATATTTTAGGAACAGGTTCAGGATTGACAACTTGATCAGCTCCTGCGCTATAGTCAAGATTCTTAAAAACGTTTATCTGCCCCGGACGTTTAAGAAAAACGAACAATCTTGGATCTCTATTTTTCACAACTACATTTGTCGTAGAATCCTCGTAGAAATAGGGTTTACCACTCTCATCTATATGACCGGCATATATGGGCTTACCATCTTTCATTAAGAAAGATTCTATTAAACTTCTTGAAAAACCTGTATAGATATCACCGTGCTGAATAGCTGCCTCAATATTATCCGTAACACCTAAAGACTTACTATATTTCCTCCAGAGAAGAACATCTTTATAAGGTGTCATATCTGTATTACCGAACATATAGAAATAAGGATTATTATCACTTACTGACTGAGGAACAATACCATTATTGATGCTTAATTGGTTAATATAAACATCACCTACCTTTTCTGCTTCTTCTGTAGCTTTTCTGAAAAAGAATTTTGCTTCAGATTCAATACTTCCAGTTGGGAAACTATAATTTTTATTATAATCTCTCTTTGCACCTGGCCAATCAGGACCATTAGGAACAAAAGGAGTCCCAGAAAAGTTTGTTAGCCATGAGCCTTCAAAAAGAGCAACACGTGAAGCAAAAAGGTGTGTCGCAGCAGGAGAGATTCGGGTCGTCGCTTCTCCCCCATCTGGCTCCAGATAATTGACAGCACTATCGCAATCATTAAGAATAAATCTCGCTACTTCATTACAAGGGCTACGCTTAGAAGCATTGACCAAAATATCCTGATCATCTTTTAACGCAGTAGTAATGATAGGCAGATCACCGAAATCCTTCAACAAAGAAAAATAACTATATGCTCTAAAAAAATACAATTCGCCAATATACTGGCGTATCTTATAATCTTCTCCACTAATTTTCTTTGCCTTATAATTGGACAGGATTGTATTTAGTTGATAATCTACCTGGTGTATATTTGACCATGACCAGGAACTATTATCTTGCCCCACTTTCCAATTATTTTTTACATATTTTGTATCACCATCAGTACCTGTCTGATTATCAGTCCCATTATCATAAGCAAAAGTGCCATAACCTGCACCACTATGTGACGGAAGTATCTTTTCATAAAATGCATTAGTTGCAGCCTGAACCTGATCCTCCGTTTGATAAAAGTCTCCAGGAACAATGCTTGACTGCGGTCTTTGATCGAGAAAATCACTGCAAGAAACGAAAATTCCACATACCACTATAGTTGTCACATATTTTATTATCTTCGTTTTCATAGATATATAATTAAAGTGTTAAACTTAAGCCAAAAGATAAAGTTGAAGATAAAGGATAGCCATTTCCATAATAAGTGCCAATGGTCTCTGGATCAAATTGCTTGGCAAGGCTTGTTCCAGTCCACAGGTTCTCTCCGGAAAAATAGATGCGTAGCTTCTCTATACCCCATTTTCTGGTTAGTATCTGAGGTAAAGTATAACCAATTTGCAAATTCTTCAGACGAATATAAGCTGCATTCTGAAGATACTTAGTCTGACGAGCTTCATTTTTATCGCTATAAGTTGCCCTAGGCAGATATGAATCTGTATTGGGCTTCTCAAATCCATTTTTTACAGACCATGAATTTTCATCACGATAATAATTGTGAACATCTTTTATTCCGATCTGATACCATTGCCCATATCCAAAAGACCCAAACATATATCTTGGCTC
>DMYZ01000287.1:0-278 GCA_003483565.1 Prevotella sp. | reverse complement strand
TTCAAGAGATAATCTTGCATTTCCTTGTCAGACTTCGCAATACCGATTGTCTGAAAGCCATAAATATCCCCAAGATATTGACCTGCTATATAGTTAGAAAGAGATTCTGTAGGATTATTAGGATATTTTGTAATCTTAGCACGAGAATCTGCAATATTGAAATTAAAACCATATTTTAAGCCATTCTCTAATTGATCATCCCAACCTATAGTAAGTTCCCATCCTTTTGTACGTAAATCTGTATTATTAGTTACAGGAACATCAGTGCCTAATATAGC
>DMYZ01000073.1:1460-3967 GCA_003483565.1 Prevotella sp. | reverse complement strand
TGCCTATATCATCATCATTTAATTCAATCCCCCTAACAAGGTAAAAAATGATATAGGCAGGACAGCCATTTCGCATGTTACCTAAAAATTACCGCTTAAAAAAAACTTATTACCTATCCAAACTTTTCTGTATCCTAAAAGCATACATTATGATGCTCCTTTTTAACAAATAACAAATCTAGTTTTTCTTTGTATGGTTGAGTACCACTTTGTTTTATTACGGGAACAAAGGTAATAAAGATTTTTACATTTCATACCTATCCAATTTCATATATAAGCAAAAAGTAACTTTTGCAAATGCATAAAATATTATCATACAGGTATTTATCGAATAAGCAAAGTAAGTATGGAATGAAATTCAAAAGCCTATAAAAGGAAAGAGACTTTCCATTTTACACGGAAAGCCTCTTTCTAAAATTTATATATTTAATAACCTATTTGTGTGAAAGCTCGCTTAGCTTTACAATCGGTTTCAGTACATTGTGCACCTTTTCTACTTCTTTGCCGATCTTCAGGGTTGCAGTACCCTTGATATCAAGACTGGAAGAACCTACCTTGAAGACGTAATTGCCGGCATCTGCAATCCATGCACTGGCTTTGGTATTGAAAGAAGCAAGATCAATCTTGTCGATACTCATGCTCAGCGTCTGGCTTTCACCCGGCTCCAGCGTACGGGTCTTGGCAAAGGCTTTCAGCTCTTCTGCCGGTTTCTCTACGGCACCCTTAGGAGCTGTGACATAGACTTCTGCGACTTCCTTACCGGCCATGTTACCGGTATTGGTGATGGTTACGCTTACCGTAACGTTCTTGCCGTCATTGGCTACTGTCGGTTTGCTGTAACCGAAAGTGGTATAGGAAAGACCGTAACCGAATGGATAAGAAACCTTCTTGTTGAAAGTGTCGAAATAGCGATAACCGACATAGATTCCTTCATCATAGTCTGTATAACCGACGTTCTTCACATTCTTGTATTTGGCCTGGCCACCGGCAAAGCTGTTGACAACAAGACCATTGGAAGGGAAATTCTGAGAAGAAGGCACGTCATTGAAAGATACAGGCCATGTCATCGGCAATTTGCCTGAAGGAGAGAGTTTGCCTGCAAGGATTTCAGCTACAGAGTTGCCGAATTCCTGACCACACTGCCAAGGAAGGAGTATGGCATCCGGAATATTCTTCCATGAAGCAGACTCGATGACACCACCGATATTCAATACGACAACGGCCTTCTTGCCTGCCTGATGGAAGGCTTCCGTTACTTTATTGACCAGTTCTTTCTCCTCACTGCTCAAGTTGAAGTCTGCCGCTGTACGGTCAGATCCTTCTCCGGAGAGTCTTTCAAGAGTGATGACAGCGATATCATTATCAGCTACAGCCTGTCTCAGCTGATCATCCGTAGGAACAGTCTCCTTTGGCAAAGGAAGAGTCTCGAACCACTCATGAGGAGTCTTGGCTATTTCAGCCTTGGCAGCTGCAATATATGTAGTATAACGATTCAGAATAGAATCATCTACCGTATATCCGTTATTACGCATCCCTTCTACAAGTGATACCGTATAAGAACTGTTGACATTGCCTGAACCGGTACCACCGGCGATAGCGTCATAGCTGGCAACACCATACAAGGCGACGTTCTTCACATTTGCGGCCAGAGGAAGGGCACCCTTATTTTCAAGAAGGACTGTACCTTCTGCAGCAGAGTTGCGGGTAACAATAGCATGCGCCTTCAGATCAGGAGCATCACTGTATTGATATCCTTTGAAACGAGGAGTCTTCACAATCAGCTCGAGAATTCTGCGCACGTTCCGGTTGAGTACACTGACATCGAGTTTGCCTGACTTGACAGCATCCTCAATCGTCTTGGTATCAACGCTCTGTCCAGGTTCAATCAGGTCATTTCCAGCCTTCATATTGGCAATACGGTCAGTACCGCCGTCCCTGCGGATAGGGTCACTGCCGGCCATCCAGTCTGTCATTACAAGTCCTTTATATCCCCATTCATCACGAAGGATCGTGGTAAGGAGATCATGGTTCTCACTGGCCATGGTACCGTTGACAAGATTATAGGATGACATCACGGTCCACGGATGAGATTTCTTTATGGCTATCTCAAAGTTCTTCAGATAGAGTTCACGCGCAGCACGCTGGCTGACATTGACCTCATTGCCGAGTCGTGCGGTCTCCTGGTTATTGAAGGCGAAATGCTTGATGGAAGTACCTACGCCATTGCTCTGCACGCCATTGATATAGGCAGCAGCAATATTACCGCTGAGGACAGGATCTTCAGAATAATACTCGAAGTTTCGTCCGCAGAGCGGGTTGCGGTGAAGGCATACTCCCGGAGCGAGCAGTACGTCAGCGCCATATTCAAGAACCTCATCACCAATAGCCTTACCGACTTCCGTGACAAGATCAGTATTCCAGGAACTTGACAGGCAAGTACCTATCGGGAAATGAGTGCAATAATAAGTCTTGCTGTCATAAGGACGGGTAGGATTAATACGAAGTCC
>DMYZ01000073.1:537-1298 GCA_003483565.1 Prevotella sp. | reverse complement strand
AGTTTTGCGAAACTGCCGAGATTTGCATCACCACCCAGTCCGACCATACCGGTACCGACGACCAGCAAGGCTTTTTCATGGAGGGTCATTGCATTGAGCACCTCGTCGATATTGTCAGCTCTAAGTTTAGGCTGGGCAGAAACTGTACCTGCGGAACAAAATGCCGCAACGCAACAGAATGCCATCTTTAATAGATACTTTTTACTCATGGTTTAAATGTAATAAATTAATTTGATTGTTTGCTAGTTATTCGATTTTGTATCGATGTTGCAAAGATAAGTAAAAATAAGGAAAGAACCTATAACAGTAAACTTCCTATGAATTCATATTTTTTATCAACTATCTGTAAAACAATATATTACAATCAACAACACCTAAAACAGATGTAAGCTAAAAGTAAACTAAAAAATCCCCGTACAAGCAAACTTATACGGGGATTAAATAAAAATAAACAAAAATTATCTCTTCACATCGAACTCGTAAGTTCCGGAAGCAAGCTCCATCACCTGCAGACCCTCTTGCATCGGTTGCAGGGTTATCCCTGGAGCTTTCTTCAGTGCCTTCCCGTCCACGGTAATCAACTTCGCCTTCGCTGCCGGAAGATAAAGGGTGGCACTGGTATTGGCCGGTACGGTAAACGTATAGATCGTACTGTTTCCTGCCTTGCGCCAGCTGCTCTCAATCCTGCCATACATGCTGTCATAATGTCCCTGGGCAAAACTCAGTTCTCCCGTCGGATCAATTTCCGGACGAAGAATAAA
>DMYZ01000073.1:0-377 GCA_003483565.1 Prevotella sp. | reverse complement strand
TTGAAGGAGTTCATACTGTTGTTTCCTCCGAAGCCATTGTCTTTGGTATAGGAATTCAGACGCTCCCATATCGTAGTAGCCCCCTGCTCTACCGGATAGAGCCAGGACGGGAACTTCGTATTGAGAAGCATCTTATAGGCATAGTCACTGTGACCGGTCTCGCTGAGAGCCATGCAGATCCATGCCGTACCGATGAACCCGGTCATGAGAGAATATTCCGGATAAGTCTTGCCGTCATCTCCTACACTCTGACGGGAGACGGTATTGAGAAAGTTGTTGACAAACTTATCCTTATACTGGTCCTTGACAATGCCAAAAGCCAGAGGAATGGCATAAGAAGTCTGGGCATCAATAAGGACACCCTTGCGCTTCGGACC
>DMYZ01000180.1 GCA_003483565.1 Prevotella sp. | reverse complement strand
GGTGTATAGAATGTGCGTGATGATTTCGGACGAAGGGCAGTAGCTCAGGAAGAAATTAAGACAATGCAGGGGGAAAGGGTGGTAAAGCGGCTGGAAAAGACCCTTTGGATTCATGGCAAGCCGGTAAGTATCAGATGTGACAAGGGTCCGGAATTTATCTCATGAAGATTTCGTCAGTGGTGTGAGGCAAATGCTATAGAAATAAAATAGACCCAGCCGGGGGATCCTACTCAAATCAGTTATGTTGAACGGTTTAATGGCAGTTACAGAAGAGCCGTTCTTGATGCTTATCTTTTTAGATCTATAGAAGATGTGAGAAATATAACAGAAAAATGGATGGATGATTATAACAACAACCGGCCCCATTTAGCTCTTGAAAATCTTACTCCCAATGAATTTTTAAAGAAATTCGAGAAAAAGAGAACTAAAACAGAATTTATTGTCTAATTTTGTATTGTCCTAAGATGGGGATGCTTACATTCCTGAGTCTGGTTTTTGTCTTTATTTTCTATTTTTATTTGCACTAACGATCTCTCTGGTATAGTAGTTGGCATCTTACTCATCAGAGCATCAATAACTTCATCTACATTATTAAAACCAATATCCTCTATTTCAACCAACTTCCTTCCCTTAAAATAAAGTTGGCCACTAATAAGCTGTTTTATAGAGAATCTTTCAAAGAGCTTCTTTGTTTGATTCTGATGATCATGAGATTTCTCCTCGGTAAAAAATATCTTTTCCAAAACCTTCTCATTCAACTCCCATGCCGGCGAAAAATCAACTTTAACATAAGTTCTAGTAACTCTCATTCTATCTGAATGGTTCATTGCAAACCCTATTTCAGACATTGATGCACGGCATTCATTTTGTGCTACCGTTGCCCAAGTATGACGAAAGGTATAGACTGAATAGGTTTTATCATGAGCTATATTGAGACTTTTCTCACATATTTGTCTTATACCCGTATTCACATTGGCATTAAAGCTATCTGAAGTTGATAATTTTTTATGGAAAGCAAAAAGATATTCGCTGTCTGCATCTTTATATTTTTCAATTAAAGGCTCCAATATTCCGGGGATTTTCATTTCTATATAAGCATGATCCCTTCTGGATTTTCGCGTTTTAGCTCTTTCATAACACAACACACCATCTTGAAGGTTACTCTTCTTCAGATTGTAAATATCAACTGTATTTATTCCAGCCAGGCATAACACCATCATGGCCACATCACGTCCCAGTTCTGACAAGGACAAAATTCTATCTGTTGGAGGAAGCGGAGCTGCAAAAAATGCTCTACACTCTTCCATCGTTATTGCTCTTTTCTCAGGGGTATCAGATTTTGGTATCACAATTTTAATCCAAGGATTAGTTGTTATTCTCAATAAACCGTTATCATAATCATTATAATCCTTTAGTGCCTGCCTGAATATTTGTCTAATGCACACAGGATACATTTCCTTTGCCCGTGACGTTTTTTCAAGAGTCTTAATCCACTTGTTTACAAAAGGTGTCGTCAGCTGTGAAAACATCAACTGATCTGTTCCGGCAAACCTTTCTAAATGATGAAATGCGAGTTCATAATTCTTTGCAGATCTTTGTTGGCCATTTTGAAGAAGCCCATCTCTATAGGTCCTTGCGTATTCTGAAAAGTTAATATCGGAAGTCTTATTTTTCAAGAATTCGACAACTTCATCAACATCCCACTTTAATGTATTCTGCCGATTAAGCATATCTACATAATTAGCAATTTGTGTTGTACACAACTGTAACACATAAGGATCTTTTACTTCATGAGTTTTTTTATTAACACTCTTGGGATCAACTATTTTATCTGTTGGCAGATACCTTGATTCCCTGTGTTGTGTTACTCGGATGTAAACAGACCAATAGCCGTCTCTTCTTTTATTATGTACTGTTACTTTAAAAGTCGCCATATCTTTATAAAACACACCCTATATTTTCATAAAACATTTATAAAACATTTGAGTGCATTTGTATCATTTCAGTGTGATTAATGCTTCCAAATCTCCTAAAACAAATAGGCGGAAGCCCTTGTGAGTAAGGAGCTTCCGCCTAAAGTATTATATATCAGCGATTTACTTCTCGTCCTCGACGGCAGCCTGTGCCGCAGCCAAGCGTGCAATAGGCACGCGGAAAGGAGAACAACTAGCGTAATTAAGACCGGCCCGATGGCAGAACTTAACAGAAGAAGGCTCACCACCATGCTCACCACAGATACCGCACTTCAGACTTGGATTAGTTGTACGACCGCGCTTAACAGCTATCTTAATCAACTCTCCAACACCTGTTTGATCAAGAACCTGGAAAGGATCAACCTCTAGAATTTTATTGTCAATATAGGTTGGCAAGAAACTGGCAACATCATCACGGCTGTAACCGAATGTCATCTGAGTCAAGTCATTAGTACCAAAACTGAAATAATCAGCATGTTTGGCAATCTGATCGGCAGTAAGAGCTGCGCGAGGAATCTCTATCATAGTACCACTCTCAAACGGAATCTCAACACCTTCTTTTTTGAAAAGAGCCTGAGCAGTATCTTTGATAACCTTTTCCTGAGCTTCAAGTTCTTTGTAAGTACCAACCAACGGAACCATAATTTCAGGACATGGATTGAAACCTTCCTTCTTCAGCTGCAAAGCAGCACCAAGAATAGCCTTTGTCTGCATTGCCGTAATTTCCGGATAAGTTATACCCA
>DMYZ01000015.1 GCA_003483565.1 Prevotella sp. | reverse complement strand
GCAAAAGTCCTTATTAAGAGTACAGAAGATGAAGATTTTTTTTATTTAAAAAAGTATTTACGTTATAAACAGACTTTTTCGAATAATCAATTAGGATTAATTATTGTCCCAACATTTTCCTGTAATTTTAAGTGCCCATACTGCTATGAATACAATTTGCCATCAAAAACTATATCTGATTATACCATCAGTGGAATTATAAATTTTCTGAAGTTGAAAGGAACAAAGAATATAAACTTATGTTGGCATGGAGGTGAGCCCCTTTTAGCATTTGACAAAATAGTTAAATTCTTAGACGAATTTAACCGTTGCAATGGTTTTACGTTATCTTCTCATGCAATGGTAACTAATGGTTTCTTACTTGATGATCATAAATGTAAAATTTTAAAAAATTATAATCTAGACACAGTTCAGATAACAATAGATGGAGATAGAAATACTCATAATCAAAGTAGGATTCATAAGCAAGGGATACCAACATATGACACTATAATCGCTAATATAGAGAATATTTTTAAATACATCCCTAATTGTCAAGTAATAATTCGTGTTATCTTACATAAGGAAAATAAAGAAATCTTTCCTAAGATATATCACCAATTAAAGACTCTTTGGGGTAATCAAAAATATTCTTTCAATATTGCATTTGTTAATGATATAAACAATACTTGTAAAGTAGGTTGTTTAGCTGATCAAGAAAAAATCCCTTACTTAAAATCACTTTATAAAGATTTTGGTATAAAAGATATTTCAATCAATGCTAATCCAATAATAGGAGGATGTACTGCAGCTTATAATAATTCGTTTATTATAGGTCCATCTGGAGAAATTTACAAATGTTGGGTTGATGTTGGAAAGAGAGAAAAAATCACAGGTAATATTTGGAATAATAATATTTCTAATTACATTTTATCTTCATACGTTGTAGGTTCAGATATGTTTACTGATACACAGTGTAAAAAATGTACATTTTTTCCACTATGTGATGGAGGATGTATTGTAAGGCGGTATAATAAAAAGCATTACAATATAGATTATACTCCCTGTTATTATGATAATCAGAATTTTAAATCTTTATTGGATTTTTATTATCTTAAATTACAGGAAAAGACAAATATTAAATGAGAAAAATTATTATTCTTACAGTATTGTGTCTTTGCAATATTTTATATTTACGAAGTCAGGATATTACAGGACATGTTTTCAGTAAAAGCAATACACCTATCCAATTCGCCAATGTCATTTTGCTATCTACCGAAGACTCAACTTACATCTCCGGATGCGTTACTGATTCTCTGGGTGCTTTTTCCATTAAAACCAGTCATCCGGAGAGGAAAATCCTAAAAGTTTCCTGTCTCGGCTATAAAACCGTTCTTACCAGTATAAAAAACGGCAAATATCCTGAAAGCATCATCCTTCCCTATAATGAAACTTCACTACATGGAATTACCGTCACAGCCAGTCGTCCTGTATTTGCCTATCAGAAAGGTTCTTTAGTTACTTCCGTAGCGGGAACAGCTCTAGCAAGATCCTATAGCGTTCAGGATATTCTGGAGCAGATACCGGGAATGGTTCGTACAGCTTCCGGTGGGTTGGAAGTATTCGGTATCGGTTCTCCTGTCATCTTCATTAATAACAGAAAGATTCAGGACCAATCAGAAATCAACCGGCTCTCACCAAATAACATAAAGAACATTGAACTTATTACTAATCCTGGTGCTGAATACAATGCTGAAGGACGGGCTGTCCTGAAAATCACAACATTAAACAAAAACGATGGGTTGACATTACAATTAAAAGGTAAATTCGAACAGAACTTTTATCCAGGAACCAATAATAATATGAGCATTGGATACAAATTTCATAAAGTCGATATAAATGCTGATCTGAGCTATGCCAAATCACAACTTAAGGCAATCCAGCCACAAGAAACCAATCTTTTTTCTGGTTCTTCAAACTATTACTATAAAGATGATGAAACTGAGCATCAGAATAGTCATAACTTAGAGGGACATGTTAGCGTGGACTATCTGATGACCCCTAAGAATACGATGGGGATAGAATACAATGCATGGCATAATAACAACAAAAGTAAGCGCCAAGTAATTTTTTCCCGTTTTTTAAATAATCAGCCTTCCGGATATTCACACATAACACATCTGATGCAGACACACACGAACTTCAGCCATATTAATATGTTCTACAATGGTGAATGGACGAAGTATTTCAAAGCTCAATTGAACCTGGACTATGTCCATCACAGAAGTAATGATTCCCAGGAAGTAAACGAAAAGGAAATGAACGATTTCATGCAGACGGATTGTAATGGATCAAGTTTTCTGAACATCTATGCCGGAAAGGCAGATTTTGATTATACCTTTAACAACCACATCAAGATATCTTTCGGCACGGAATATAATCATACCAGGGATGAAGGATGGCTGGAATACGATACAGACAGAATGCCGTCCACCAATTTCGTAAATATCGAAAAACAGTCGGGTACGTATGTTTCAACAAATATTGATCTTGACAGAATGTCTTTGGAAGCAGGTCTCCGCTATGAAATACAAGAATCCAAATACAATAATCGTATTGACAACGGGGGAAATGTGAATCGGAAATATTTCCATTTTTTCCCTTCTTTTTCCATAAGTAGCAAAAATAGTTCGTGGAATAACAGCTTGTCTTTTTCTTCCCGGACAATCCGACCTACATTTCGCCAGCTAAGCAATGCCAACTACTATATCACTGATGTAAAATACCAGCAGGGGAATCCTCTGCTCAAGCCTTCTTACTTATATATATTGCAATGGAACACCGGATATAAATGGATGAGTTTCAATACAAGTTATACCTATCAGAAAAATTATCTGTCTATTGTTTTTTATTCAGAACCGTCGCATCCCGGCACCATTATCAGTTCTTTTACCAACTATGACAAAATACAGTTTCTAAAAACGAATTTGATTTTGCAGAAGAACTTTTCATGGTGGAAGCCGGCACTGACCATAGGTCTCTTGCAGCCGTTCTTTCATTGTCAATATAGGGGTGAAGACGTATCCTGTAATCATGGTCAACTTTACTTTACGGTTAACCAATATTTCCAGTTGGGCAAATCCTATCTGCTTTCTCTTTATTATTATCATAACAGTGGTGGTGATCAGGGCGCTGTGAGGCTGAAGCCCTATCAGATGCTGAATTTTAATGTTCAGAAATCCTTTTGGAAGGACAAATTGAATGTCAGCTTTCAGGCCTACGATATCTTCCATACGCTGAAGTTCAAGGAGAAAGAAACCATCAATGATATCTTTTTCCGACAGACAGAGGATTATAGTCTATGGAATTACTCTATTAGTTTTATCTATCGGTTAAATACTTCAGCCATACGGTATAAAGGAAAATCATCCGTTAAAGATGACATCAACAGATTGTAAAAAGCAACACATAAGAATGGGCAGACGGTTTCCTCTT
>DMYZ01000140.1 GCA_003483565.1 Prevotella sp. | reverse complement strand
TCTGCGAGCATACCACTTTCAAAGGCACCAAGCGACGGAAAGCATGGCATATCCTCAATTGCCTGGAAAATGTCGGTGGTGATCTTAATGCTTATACGAAGAAGGAGGACACCGTATATTACGCTGCCGTTCTTAAAGAGCATGTCGGGCGCGCTGTCGACCTGATCACAGATATAGTTTTTAACAGTACTTATCCACAAAAAGAAATTGACAAGGAAGTAGAAGTAATCTGCGATGAAATAGAGAGCTATAATGACTCTCCTGCCGACCTTATTTACGATGAGTTTGAAAACCGCATTTTTCAAGGGCATCCACTGGGACATAATATCTTAGGTACAGCAGAAGGCGTACGCTCTTTCCGAACAGAAGACGCACTGAACTTTACAAAGAAATACTATCGGCCGGAACGGGCTGTATTCTTTATCTATGGAGATATTGACTTCCACAAAGTTATCCGGATGCTTGAAAAAGCCACTTCTGATTTCGAGGATTGCCAACCTTACAAGGAACAGAGAATGAATGATGCCGTACTTCAAGACCAGTCGGGAGTATATGTCGTGGACAAAGGAACTCACCAGGCACATGTCATGATTGGCAACCGGGGATATGCCATCCATGATAAAAAGCGCATGCCACTGTATCTGCTTAATAATATTCTGGGAGGGCCAGGAATGAATGCACGCCTGAATCTTTCCCTGCGTGAACACCATGGACTAGTGTACACGGTAGAAAGCAACATGGTAAACTATGGTGACACCGGGCTCTGGTGTACCTATTTCGGATGCGACTCTGAGAATATAAAACGGTGCCTTCGTCTCTTAAAGAAGGAATTAAGAAAAGCAATGGATATTCCACTGACGGATTTCCAATTACGTGCTGCAAAAAAGCAGATAAAAGGACAGATCGGCATCGGGTGTGACAATCGTGAAAACTTCGCCCTTGACTTCGGCAAGAGCTTTCTGCATTATGGTAAAGAAAAAGACATTCCTACTCTATTTGCCAGCATTGACAGCATCACCTCTGAAGAAATTCTTGATGTAGCAAGAGACGTTATCAATCCCGACAAAATGACTACTCTGATCTACAAATGATCAAAGATAAAAAACAGCCTCATTGCCTTCATTGAAAAGAAGATCAAGGATACTCATATTCGGCAGAAATCCATATTTCTGTTGATATACCTGGTAGTATTTCTCTGGACGGAATTCCGTATCTGTANNCTTTCACCATAAGCCGACATCAAGGCATTCCAATGCAGATGCCGCCAGTTGCCATGTTCGCTGATGCGAATATCCTTCATCAGCGTTTTATCAATCCGGCCTTCCGCTGGACGTTCCACGGGAATAGTAAGGGCCTGGATTCCATTAGCAGCAGGAATAAGGCAGCGGTTACGATAAGTCTGCTTGATAAAATTATCATACTGTTCAATAATACAGTTATCGTAACGATTAAGTTTCTGGTACCACTGGACAGGACCAAAATAGGTTGAAGAAAGTATTGCTGTTTTCAAAATCCAAAATGATATAATCGATATACTTTACCAATGATCTGGTGCTTATGCACCAATATATTGCGATGACCAATACGAACCTCGTAAAGTTTACAGTCGGGACATCTGCAGCGCTTGCAGCAAATATAAGGAATACGGTAAAAATTTCCACCACAATGAATGATGTTACCCGGCACGGCCTCTACTCTTCCGACAAAACAAACATGGCCTGCCGAATCTGTAAAAGCGATAAGGTCATGCTTCTTTACAGGCACACGATCTAACTTATTCACGATTACGCGGTCACCTTGATGAAAATCAGGCTCCCATCCCTTATCAGGTACAGTATAAATCGTGAAAGCAAAAGCTCTTACTGCCAGCATGACAAACGTGGCAAGGAGAAGAGCAAGCAGAAATCGGGCAGCATGGCGGATGGACATTGACAAAACGAGGGATGGACATTGCTATCCACCCCTTCGTATCTTGATGTTATTTTATATTGTCTACGAATGTAAACAGACGATTCCATCGTATTCCCTTAAATCCAGGATGGTCCGGATTATGTGACCACCAGATAAAGATTGGCTTTCCTACGATATGATCTTCCGGCACAAACCCCCAATAACGGGAATCAGCACTATTGTGACGGTTATCTCCCATCATCCAGTAGTAATCCATTTTGAAAGTATAGCTATGAGCTATTTTTCCATTGATAAAAATCTTATTGTTCTTTACCTCCAGCTTATTACCTTCATACACTTTGATAGGACGCTCATAAATGGCAATATTCTTCATGTTAAGAGCTAATGTCGCTCCCTTCTTCGGTATCCAGATAGGGCCATAGTTATCGCGAGTCCAACCGGTAACGGCATTCAAAGGATATAAATCCCCTGACTCAGCATCTGTATTCAAGCGTATACTCTGTACCAGGTCCTTACGTGCTTTAAGGGCATTATAAGCCTTTTTAGTCAGTGGCAAATATCCATTCTGATTCAAACTGGTAATATCTTCCATTGAGATATTATACTGATCCATAAAATCTTCAGGAATATCACGCTTCAGTTTGACATAATAGGTATACTGTACGTTATCCGGCTCCTTGTTAGGTTTACCGTTCAAGTAAACAATACGGTTTTTAATCTGAAGAGTCTGACCCGGCAAACCGACACAACGCTTCACATAGTTTTCACGACGGTCTGTAGGACGCCAGATGATATCTCCATACTCATTCGGATTATCGATAATATATTGACG
>DMYZ01000236.1 GCA_003483565.1 Prevotella sp. | reverse complement strand
ACATCTCTGGAACTTAAGCCGGAAGAGATGGAAAGGCGTAATATCGCTTTGCAGGAGAAATATAAGAAGATACGTGAAACGGAAGTTCGCTATGAAACTCAGCAATGTGAGGATGCGGACTACCTTATTGTTTCTTTTGGCAGTGCTGCCCGTATTGCAGAGAAGAGTATGGAGATTGCCCGTGAAGAAGGTCTTAAGGTCGGCCTCTTCCGTCCGATTACTCTGTGGCCTTTCCCTTCCAAAGTTCTTGCAGAAATAGCAAAGGGAAAGAAGGGTATTCTTGTAGCAGAGATTAATGCCGGACAGATGGTCCAGGATGTACGTTTAGCGGTTAACGGTGCTCTTCCTGTAGAATACTTCGGACGGCTCGGCGGTATCGTACCGGATCCGATGGAAATAGTTGAGGCTTTACAATCTAAACTGATGAGGAAATGACAAAGAATGATATTATAGCACCAGAGAACCTGGTATATGAAAAACCAAAATTGATGAATGATGTGGACATGCACTATTGTCCTGGTTGTTCTCATGGAGTGGTACATAAGCTGGTCGCAGAAGTGATCAGTGAGATGGGGATGGATGAAAAAACCGTGGGTATATGCCCGGTAGGCTGTGCCGTTTTTGCTTATCGCTATCTTGATATCGATTGGCAGGAAGCAGCTCATGGTCGTGCACCTGCATTAGCTACTGCTGTCAAGCGTCTGTGGCCGGATCGTCTGGTTTTTACTTATCAAGGGGATGGTGACCTGGCTTGCATTGGTACTGCAGAAACCATTCATGCACTGAACCGTGGTGAGAACATTGCCATTATCTTTATCAATAATGCCATTTATGGTATGACCGGCGGTCAGATGGCACCTACCACTTTAATGGGGCAGAAGACTTCGACTTGTCCTTACGGTCGTGATCCCGAGCTGCATGGATATAACCTTAACATCACAGAACTGGCATCTCATTTGAAGGGAACCTGCTATGTGACTCGCCAGAGTGTTGATACAGTCGCTTCTATCCGTCAAGCCAAGAAGGCTATTCATAAGGCCTTTGCCTCTTCCATGGAAGGAAAGGGATCAAGTCTTGTGGAAATTGTATCTACTTGCAGCAGCGGTTGGAAAATGTCGCCTCTGAAGGCTAATGAGTGGATGCGGAAATATATGTTTGAGGAGTATCATAAAGGTGATCTTAAGGATACTACTAATCTATAAGGATGCAATAAAGAAAAGGTAGAATGAAAACAGAAATAATTATATCAGGTTTTGGAGGGCAGGGGGTCCTTTCTATGGGCAAAATTTTGGCTTATTCCGGATTGATGGAAAATAAGGAAGTAACCTGGATGCCTGCGTATGGACCTGAACAGCGTGGAGGTACGGCAAACTGTACGGTTATTGTGAGTGATGACCGTATCTCTTCACCTATTCTCAGCCAATATGATATTGCCATTGTCCTCAATCAACCGTCGCTGGATCGCTTCATGCCGAAGATAAAGCCGGGAGGTATTCTTATCTATGACGGATATGGAATCTTCAATTCTCCGGAGCGCAAAGATATTACGGTATATCGTATTGATGCCATGGACAAGGCGGCAGAGATGAAGAATGCTAAAGTTTTCAATATGATTGTTCTGGGCGGACTGTTGAAAGTTTGTCCGGTTGTCAGTCAGGACGGTTTGAACAAGGCTTTGTACAAGACTCTTCCCGAACGGCATCATAATATGATTCCACTAAATATGGAAGCATTGCAAGAAGGAATGAAAATCATAAAAAAGCTGTAGTATAATAAAAATGAACCCCGGAAGTTGAATAAAAGACTTTCGGGGTTCATTGTTTTTGGTTATTTTCTTTTAATAAGTTTAATGCCCATAGGATTGATTTCTATAAGATGCTTTTTATAGAGGTCACCGACAGCTCGTTTATATACTTTCTTACTGACATGAAAGCTTTTATAAATGGCATCGGGCTCACTCTTGTCTCCCAGTTCACAGAAGCCGTCATTTTCTTTCAGATATTGCATGAGTTCCTCTGCAAAGTTGATGGTTTCCTTCCGCCCTGACGGCTGCAGTGTCACATCAATTTTACCATCCGGACGAACCTGTGAGATAAATCCTTCGAGCCTGTCTCCTGTATGGACATATTGGAAGATTTGATTTTCATAAATCAATCCGGCATATTTGTTGTCAACGATGACTTTAAAGCCGAGATCCGTCTTCTGCCATACCAGCAAATTTACTTCTTCACCATATTTATAAGGTGCCCCTTCTTCTTTGAGGAAATGCTCCACTTTGGCAGAAGCTACGATGCGGTAACTTTCAGAGTCGATATGGATATATACGATGTAGCTGTCACCAATTTCCATTTTCATTTTCATTTCCCGGAAAGGACAAAATACATCTTTCATAACCCCCCAGTCAAGGAAGGCACCATATTCATTGATCCAGTTTACTTTCAAGTAAGCAAAATCTCCCACTTTGGCAAAAGGCTTCTCTGTAGTAGCGATGAGCCGCTCATCCTGGTCAAGATAGACAAAGGCTGTGACTTCGTCATCTATTTTTATTCCTTCAGGTACATATTTGCGGGGCATAAGGATTTCTCCTTCATCTCCGCCGTCCAGGTAGATACCGAAATTTTCCGTTTCTCCCAGTTTTGATACTCTCTCTGCCGGTTTCACTACTTTGAGAGTGTTGTAATCACCTAATTTTATTTGTTCAGACATATTCGTTCAAAATTATTGTGGTCTTTCCGGCTCATCAGCAGATGAGTCTTATTAAGAAAAGACCGGGTTTGTTTATTTGTCTTTCTCCGCTTCTTCCGGGTTTAATATTTGTCCGTCCTTAAGATGAATAGTGCGGTCTGTGAGTTTTGCAAGACTTTCATCATGGGTTACAATGACAAAGGTCTGGCCAAATTTGTCTCTGAGGTCGAAAAAGAGTTGATGCAGTTCCTGCTTGTTTTTGGTGTCGAGACTGCCCGATGGTTCATCAGCCATGATAACAGCAGGCCTGTTGATGAGTGCTCTTGCTACCGCAATACGTTGCTTTTCACCTCCGGATAATTCCGCAGGTTTATGCTTGGCCCGGTCTTCCAGTCCCAGAAACTTAAGGAGCTCCATACTTCTTTTTCTGGCTTCGCTTCTGCTTAAACCAGAGATGAAAGCTGGTATCATAATGTTTTCCTGAGCAGTAAACTCCGGGAGCAGTTGATGAAACTGAAAAACGAAACCGATGTGCTTGTTGCGGAAATCACTTAATTTATTTGTGGACAACTTATTCACATTTACACCGTCGATCACGACCTCACCATGGTCGGGTTGGTCCAGAG
>DMYZ01000213.1 GCA_003483565.1 Prevotella sp. | reverse complement strand
ACATCAATCTTATCAGAAACTATGGATAGAAAATAATTTATAATGGCAATAGGTGTATCATTCCTTATTCCATTATCTGCTTCTGCTTTATCTGCAGAGCCTTCCAACGAACAAGTACGGCCTACCTTTACGGAATGGCATGACTTGCAGATAAATGAAGTGAACCGTTACCCTATGCATACTCATTTCTTTACGTATGAGTCAGATGCGAAAGCATTGAAAGGTGACATGTCTGCTTCTTCCAATTACTTGTCCTTACAAGGCGACTGGAAATTTAAGTGGGTGGCTGATGCTGACGAGCGTCCAACTGATTTTTGGAAAACAGGGTTTGATGATTCTTCCTGGCAAACACTTCGTATTCCAGGGATCTGGGAGATGAATGGTTACGGACAACCAGAGTATGTAAATATAGGGTTTGCCTGGAGAGGCCATTTTAAAAATAATCCTCCTGAGGTCCCTGCAAAAGACAATCATGTGGGCAGTTACCGTCGTATCATTCATATTCCAGATGACTGGAATGGCAAACAGGTAATTCTTCACATGGGTTCTGTTACTTCAAATATGTATTTGTGGGTAAACGGACATTATGTAGGATATACAGAAGACAGTAAAGTAGAGAAAGAGCATGATATCACTCCTTATCTGAAGAAGGGGGATAATCTTATTGCTTTTCAGATTTTTCGCTGGTGTGACGGCAGCTACGATGAGGACCAGGATTTTTGGCGCCTTTCCGGTGTGGCACGTGAATGCTATCTGTATGCCAAAAATAAAGTTAATCAATTGACGGACATTCGTATTACTCCTGATTTGACGGATAATTATCAGGATGGTACTTTAAATGTTGATGCTAAGGTAAAGGGCAAGGCTTGTCTCCATCTTCGTCTTTTTGATCCACAGGGTGATGTGGTAGCTGAGAAGAAAATCAACTATGTCAAAGAGGGAATGGTCAAAGCAGCCTTTGAAATAAAAGCTCCACAGAAATGGACTGCTGAAACACCGATTCTCTATACATTGCTTGCTAGTATAGAAAATCCGGTAAATAGTAGATCCCTTTATGAAGCGACTGCCTTAAAAGTCGGATTCCGTAAGGTAGAAATTAAAAATTCTCAGTTACTTGTCAATGGACAGCCAGTCTTGATAAAAGGTGCAGATCGCCATGAGATGGACCCTGATGGAGGTTATTTGGTTAGTCGAGAGCGTATGATACAGGATATTCAGATTATGAAGCGTCTTAATATTAATGCTGTAAGAACTAGCCACTATCCTGATGATCCGATGTGGTATGATCTTTGTGACCAGTATGGAATTTATCTTGTTGCAGAGGCTAATCAGGAAAGCCATGGTTTCGGCTATCATGATGATGCTCCTTCTGGCACTCCTCTTTTTGCCAAGCAGATCCTTCAGCGTAACCAGCATAATTTGGAGATCAATTACAATCATCCAAGTATCATAATATGGAGTCTGGGAAATGAAACTCGTTACAGTAAAAACTTTGATGATGCTTATGACTGGATCAAATCGCAGGATAGCAGCAGACCTGTCCAATATGAACAGGCTGGTATCAAAGGTAAGGCTACAGACATATTCTGCCCAATGTATTACCCTGTAGACAGGTGTGAGGAATATGCAAAAAATGAACAGTATACCCGTCCACTCATCCAGTGTGAGTATAATCATTCCATGGGTAATTCCGGTGGAAATCTTGCAGAGTACTGGGAATTGATTCGCAAATATCCGAAATATCAGGGAGGATTTGACTGGGATTTTGTTGATCAAGGACTACATCGTCATCCTGTAAAACCAATGAGTCTGAAGGTTGATGAGAATACTCCGTATGCTGTTTTGGATACCATTGAGTATACTTATGGCGGTGATTATAATAATTACGATCCTAGTGATAACAACTTTAATTGCAATGGTCTTCTCGGACCTGACCGCCAGCTGAATCCTCATGCTTATGAACTGGCTTATCAGTACCAGAATATATGGACTGCTCCGGTAAACCTTTCAGCGGGAAAGATCAGTGTCCGGAATGAAAACTTCTTCCGCGATCTGAAGAATGTCAAAATGAACTGGCAGCTTCTTTGCGATGGAACTAGTATTGATCAAGGCACAGTAGCTGATTTGAATGTCGGTCCTCAGCAAACGTGTGAGTTGTCTTTGCCTTATCAGGTTCCGGAAGGTCACGATGTCTATCTGAATGTCGACTATCAATTGAAGAGTGCCGAACCTCTGATGAAGGCTGGGCAGACCATAGCTTATCAACAATTGCAGATCAGTAAGGCTCCTGTTGTCCTTCCCGAAACAGCGGCAATTGGCAAGGGTAAGGTCAAGGTCGATGATAAATCTAAGGTTAATACCCTTCTCGTTACAGGTAACAATGCAACGATAGCTTTTGACAAGTCCACAGGATGGCTTTCCGAGTATAAAGTAAATGGCATTGATTATCTCGGTGAGGGTGGAAGCCTGAAGCCAAATTTCTGGCGTGCTGTTACAGATAATGATATGGGTGCAGATATGCAGAATTTGTTTGCGGTATGGAAAAATCCTAAGATGGTAATGAAGAGTCTTCAGGCATCTCTGGAAAAGATAGATGGAACAAAGCAGGTCGTGATCCGTGCACAATATGATATGCCGGAAGTTAAGGCTCTGTTGGATATGACCTATCTGGTTGCAGCCGATGGCAAGATGACTGTCACGGAAAAGATGACGACAGACAAAAATGCAAAAGTAAGCGATTTCTTCCGTTTTGGAATGGTCATGGACATGCCTTATCTGATGGATGAAAGTGAGTATTATGGTCGTGGCCCTATAGAAAACTATGTAGACCGGAAAGATTGTATGCGGATGGGAATATATCAGCAGACTGCTGATGAGCAATTCTATCCGTATATGCGCCCTCAGGAAACTGGAACTAAGAGTGACATTGTCTGGTGGAAGCAGAAAGATGCCTCCGGAAAGGGACTTGTTATTTCCGGGGCTAATGATATGTCAGCACTTCACTATGCAATATCAGACTTGGATGAAGGTACAGAGAAGCATCAGCGTCATAGTTACCAGGTACCAAAGAGCAAATATACTAATGTCTGTATTGATGAGATCCAGATGGGACTTGGTGGAACCAACAGCTGGGGTGCTTGGCCACTGAATAAGTATCGTCTGCATTATGGTGACCGTTCCTTTACCTTTATATTGGCTCCGATAGCCAGATAATAGCGGAGTGTGTATCGAAGAATCCACTTTATAATACATAAAATCCACCTCAGTAAAGGTGGATTTTTGTATTTTTGCATCAAATAACTTATAGCAAAAAACTAAAAGATTTATGAGAAAACCAAAATTGCTTTCAGCATTTCTTTTTGCTGCATTAACGGTAATGCCTGTTCATGCGCAGAATCATCAGTTTATAGTTCAGGCTGGCAAACTCGGTGCCCCAGTTCAACCGACTATGTATGGTATCTTTTTTGAAGATATCAACTTTGGTGCCGATGGAGGTCTATATGCCGAAATGGTAGAAAACAGAAGTTTTGAATTCCCTGACCGTCTCATGGGATGGAATACTTTTGGAAATGTTTCTGTAAATGATCTAAAGCCTGCTTTTGACCGCAACCCGCATTATGTGACATTGCTTGATGCCGGGCACAATCAGAAATATACCGGTTTGGAAAATCACGGTTTTTTTGG
>DMYZ01000242.1:4935-6855 GCA_003483565.1 Prevotella sp. | reverse complement strand
ATTCTTTTACAAAGACAGAGTTGAAGATGGCTTTGGTCCGCTCTTATCCTGCAGCTACTCATTATGCGGAAATTCCTGCGATGGAGATGCGTGAGTTTATGATGATGTGTAATCCGGAAATCACTTATAAATGTTTTATAAGCAGTGAGGAGGTAAAATTAAAACCTGGAGATCCTGTCCGTGTGCTCTATGGACCGTTAAAAGGGATGAGAGGACGACTGGTCCGCAAAAGTAAAAAATATTTTTTATTGAAGGAAGTTCCGGGTATGGGGGTAATGCTAAAGGTCTCCCGGTGGACTTGTGAAAAACTTACATTATCTGATTCGTAAATAGATTTATGATATTCTTGTTAAAGAAAGGAATGAAGAATAAAATTCTTCATTCCTTTCTTTAATATATTGAATATTGTTAGAATTCTGATGTAAAATGGAATTTAATGTGCTTGAAATCCTGTTCGGCCATGCTTAGTACATATCCGGAATCAGCAAGGAATACATCCCGTCCTTCACGATCCTTGGCAATATACTGATATTTGCGTTTTTTGAAATTATCCAGTTCTTCAGGATCCTCACTGTCTATCCAGCAGGCTTTATGTAAATGTATCGGTTCCCAACGGCATTTTGCGTTATATTCGTGCTCCAACCGATACTGGATGACTTCAAACTGTAATTGCCCTACAGTTCCAATAATACGGCGGTTGTTAAACTGATTGACAAACATTTGGGCGACGCCTTCATCCATCAACTGTTCTATACCCTTTTGAAATTGTTTGCTTTTCATTGGGTCATCATTTTCAATATATTTGAAAAGGAGAGGAGAAAAGGACGGCAGACCACGGAAGTGAAGGTCTTCACCTTCGGTCAGAGTATCTCCAATTTTAAAAATGCCATTATCCGGGAGCCCGACGATGTCTCCTGGGTAAGCCTCGTCGACGGTGCTCTTGCGTTGTGCCATAAACTGGGTAGGACTGCTGAAACGAACAGTCTTATCTAAACGGACATGATGGTATGGGGCATTGCGGACAAATTTTCCGGAACATATTTTGCAGAAAGCAATACAACTGCGGTGATTCGGATCGATATTGGCAGTGATCTTGAAAATAAAACCACTGAATTTAGGCTCTGTTGGTTTAACTATACGTTCTTCAGCTTTGGTTGACTTAGGGCTGGGTGCTATTTCTACAAAACAGTCTAAAAGTTCCTGTACGCCAAAGTTATTCAGAGCGCTACCGAAGAACACCGGAGCAACTTTTGCCGCACGGTAATCTTCAATGTTGAATTCTGAATATACACCATTTACCAGTTCCAGATCCTCTCTTAGTCGTTTGGCATTTTCTGTTCCTACATGCTGGTCAAGACTTTCGTTATCTATGTTTACTTCAATTTTTTCCGTTACTCTCTGCTTGTTTGGAGTAAAGAGATTGAGTTTCTGCTCATAAATATTATATACGCCTTTGAAGCGAGGCCCCTGATTGATAGGCCAGCTTAATGGACGCACATGAATTTGTAGTTCTTCTTCCAGCTCATCAAGAAGATCGAAAGGATCACGTCCTTCACGGTCCATCTTATTGACAAAGATGATGACAGGAGTATTCCGCATACGGCACACTTCCATCAGTTTACGTGTTTGAGCTTCTACACCTTTAGCAGAGTCGACTACGATGATAGCTGAGTCCACAGCTGTCAGTGTACGGTAAGTATCTTCTGCAAAATCCTGGTGACCCGGTGTATCAAGGATGTTGACTTTATAGCCGTTATAATCAAATTCCATGACAGATGTCGATACAGAGATGCCTCGTTGTTTCTCTATGTCCATCCAGTCAGAAGTAGCTGTTTTTCTGATCTTGTTGTTTTTGACGGCACCTGCAACTTGTATCTGTCCACCAAACAGCAGAAACTTTTCAGTCAGTGTTGTCTTACC
>DMYZ01000242.1:4622-4796 GCA_003483565.1 Prevotella sp. | reverse complement strand
GCCCATGTTACTCATACAAGTTCTCAGTGAGTCAACCCAATAGGGTATTCTTATGCCGAAAGTATCCTTGATTTTTGTCTTGTCGAGTACAGAGTAGGCCGGTCTGGTAACAGGACTGGGAAACTCGTTGCTGTGGCATGGTTGTATGTCACAATTTTTGTTGCCGGCGAAACT
>DMYZ01000242.1:1268-4374 GCA_003483565.1 Prevotella sp. | reverse complement strand
AGTTGGCTTTGTATCGGTGAGCTTCAGCATAGTTTTAACAAAGTTGTGCCCAAATTCACTATAAAGCCATGCTGTACGGATAATGATATGTTGAACACCTGTAGCAGCGATTTCTTGTTCACCGTGCAGTTTAGTCCTCCCGTAAACACCAGTAGGCGTGCCCTTCATGTCTTCCTTACAAGGTATATTGTAAGGATCTCCTCCGAATACATAGTCAGTACTGATATGAAAAAGCTCACCGTCAACTTCGTTCATAGCTATGGCAAGGTTTTCTGGAGCTGTTGCATTCAGTGTTTCTACAATATCTCCAGCAGTTTCGGCTTTGTCGACATTCGTAAAGGCCGCACAGTTAATGATACATTTTATGTTATTGTCTTTTACTGTCTGACGGATATCATCAATCTTGGTGATATCAAGAATAGTCGTTTCCACACCTTCAGATGCTACTACATCAGTAAAGATGTAATGATCTTCTTTTGTGTTTTTGCTGACCAGCCTGATCTCATTGCCGAGTTGTCCGTTGGCTCCTGTAACTAGTATGTTCATTTTATAGATGTTTTTCGTCGTCTTCAAATTTTAATCCTTCCGCATTATCCTTGAGATAATAATCACTGAGCAAGCCGATAAAAGTAGAAATTTCTTTCAATGCATTTGTTGTTTCTGGTGAGATAGTCTTTTTTTGTAAATTGAGCATCATCTGCCCATATAGTGCATTGAAACAAGTTTCTATTTCATTGATATCTTCTTCTCCTTTGTGCCGGAGCTCTACAATATAGGGCAATACTTTATAGTATTGTGCATTGTAAAAAGGAAACTTGGTAGACTGTAACAGACGGTTGTGCAAGTCACTCAGATCTTGAAGAATAACATTATTAATGTTAAGATGCCCGTATTCCCGTTTTCCCTCTTCATTCATCATACGGATAAGATTACCAAACCAGTCTGCTTCCTCTTCCTTTTGCTCGTCAGTGAAATCTGAAAATTTGGAGATATAGGCTTTTTTAATGAGGGGCAGAGAACATCCCATGGCACGAATAGTATCTTCTATTTGCCACATATAAAGCAGATATTCTGCTATCGATTGTTTTCTTAATTTTTGAGCAATATACATATATGAAAAATCAAATTAGAAATTCGGCAGCAAGTAAATATTAAAGAGCGTGCCTATGAGCGAGATTAAACTGAAAATGATAACACAACTACCAATGATTCTGTTGATTATAGCTACTCCTGTCTGATCGAATCTCGTGCGAATCTTGTCGATGAGCCATGTAAGTCCATACCACCACATTAAAGCCCCGAAGAGCATAGCTGCATATCCTACCACCATGAATGTTGGGTGGGCTAGTGTAACAAAGTTGAACTGTGCAAAGAGTGCTATGAATAAAATGATGATGAGAGGATTCGAAAAAGTGATCAGAAAAGCCGTGACCCCATTGTGTACTAAGGACCCTTTGCTTTTTTGTCCTCCTTCATGAGTGTTTTTCAGTGGATTGCTGAAGAAGCTAATGAGTCCGAATACCAGCAGCATAACACCGCCGGCAAGTTGTAAATAGAATTTATATACAGGATTGTTGATAAAATCCAGGACGAAAGACATCCCGGCACCAGAAATCAGGGCATATATAAGGTCGCTTATTGCGGCCCCTACTCCTGTAACAAATCCAAACCAGCGCCCCTTTTTCTGAGTACGCTGGACACATAGGATACCTACTGGCCCCATTGGAGCTGAAGCTGCAATGCCAATGATAATGCCTTTAATAATCAATTCTAGTATATCAATATGTATAGGGAAAGTCATATTCTATATTTTAGGTTGCAAAATTACAAAATTTAATTGATAATAGATAATTCTACCTTATTTATTTAAAAAAACAGAATTCCTATTTGAGTTTTAGAGAATTTTTTTTATCTTTGCTCATATAATTCTAACTAATAAAAATAGACATGAGTTTACAAACTGTGAAATCTTACGTTATAGGACTTGATTTAGGCGGTACCAATTCTGTTTTTGGCATTGTTGATTCTCGTGGCGAGATCAAGGCTACAACAGCGATTAAAACGCGTGGGTTTAAAAACGTGAATGATTATGTAAAAGCCAGTGTGGACGCTCTTCAACCTATTCTTGATTCTGTTGGAGGACTCTCTCTGATCAAGGCAATGGGCATCGGTGCTCCTAATGGCAATTATTATAAAGGGACAATTGAGTTTGCTCCAAATTTGGAATGGGCTCATGATGGTATTGTTCCTCTGGCTAATTTGTTTTCCCAGGCTCTTGGTGGCCTTCCTGTTGCTTTGACTAATGATGCCAATGCTGCTGCTCTTGGTGAAATGACCTATGGGGTTGCTCGTGGAATGAAAAATTTCATTGATATAACTTTAGGTACAGGGGTCGGTTCCGGTATTGTTATTAATGGACAGATGGTTTATGGCTGTGATGGCTTTGCCGGAGAACTTGGTCATGTTACTATGGTTCGTGGCAAGGAAGGCAGAGTCTGTGGTTGTGGTCGTAAAGGATGTCTTGAAGCTTATTGCTCAGCTACGGGGGTCGCTCGTACGGCTTGTGAGTTCTTGGAAAAGAGTGATGAAGATTCTTTGCTTCGCGCCATTAACCCCGAGAATATTACTAGTCTCGAAGTAAGTCTCGCTGCTGCTAAAGGAGATAAATTAGCCAAAAGTGTTTATGAGTTTACCGGTAATATGTTGGGAGAGGCTTGTGCAGATTTTGCTGCCTTTTGCAGTCCTGAAGCATTTGTATTTTTTGGGGGATTGACTAAAGCCGGTGATCTTTTGATGAGACCTTTGAAGAGATCTTATGATGAGCATGTATTAAAGATATTCAAGGGAAAAGCCAAGTTCCTGGTTTCTAATCTGGACGGAAGCAGTGCAGCCGTATTAGGGGCAAGTGCTGTCGGCTGGGAAATCTAAAGTATTCCGCATTTTACTTGAGACAAATAGAAAAGGCTGAATTTAAAAATTCAGCCTTTTCTATTTTCTTTTAAAAGTTTCTGTTTTTATTCGGAAGACAAATCTTCGATAATCTTTCTGTATACAGAATACATTCTGGTACGGCTGATATATCCAACGAGTTTATTTTTTTCGTCTA
>DMYZ01000242.1:0-1087 GCA_003483565.1 Prevotella sp. | reverse complement strand
ATATGTCTGATTTTTGTAACATCTATAATCCCCAGCAACGTTTTGTCCTTATCTAATACTGGCAGGAAGTTTGTATGGCTTCGGCTTATTTCATTTACCAATTTGCTCATTGGCAGATTCGGGCCGACATAACTGTAATCTTTTTCAATAACACTATGCATACTCATTAAAGTTAAGGCAGCCTGATCGGTATGGTGAGTCAGCAGTGTTCCCTCATGAGCAAGACGGAGAGCATAAATGCTGTGTCTTTCAAAGATATTTGTTGTCAGATAGGCTGATATGCAAACAATAATCAGGGGAACAAACAATTGATACCCGCCTGTTATCTCTGCTATCAGGAAGATTCCTGTTAAGGGTGCTTGCATTACTCCGGCCATAACCCCGGCCATGCCCATTAAAGTAAAATTCTTTTCAGGGATATAGGTTCCTATTTGCTGTATATTCCAGAAATAGGAGAAGAAAAATCCAAAGAATCCTCCGATGATAAGTGCCGGTGCAAAAGTACCGCCACAACCACCACTGCCGTTTGTTGCCGAGGTTGCAAAAACTTTAGTGATACATACTAGTCCCACATATACTAGAAGAAGACTGCTATGGCCATAGAAAATACTCCCGTTCATCACAGCCGACCAATCGGCAGGGGTGTTGCCTGACAGAAAAACATTGACGGCATTGTAGCCTTCACCATATAAAGAAGGGAAAAAGAAGATAAGTACGCTTAATGTTAATCCCCCGATAAGCAGTTTGAAGTATGGATGCTTACTCAGTTTGGCAAATATACCTTCACAAGCTGTCATGGCACGTATAAAATATAGACTTACTAAACCGCAGCATACGCCAAGAAGAATACATGCCGGCACTCGATCAATAGTCCAAGGATCATCTAGATGGAAACTAAATAGGGAACTTTCTCCTTCAAAAATATATGAGAAACAGGTTGCTGTGACGCAGCTTGTCAGTATAGGAAGTAAAGATCCCATGTTCAAGTCTATCATGAGAATCTCCAGAGTGAAGACTAGTCCAGCGATAGGAGCTTTGAATATTGCAGCAATAGCTGCACTGGCACCGCATCCTACGAGCAGCATCA
>DMYZ01000105.1:1644-7003 GCA_003483565.1 Prevotella sp. | reverse complement strand
AAATTTCATATTTTTTAGGTATTGTTTTTTATTTTAATCTGCCATACCTTTGCATGAAGAATAAAACTTTTTGATACAAAAGGAACTTATTCTACCAACTTTTGCAAAATAAAAAGGACAATTAGAAACAGAAAATATGAACCAACTCTATTAAAATGAAAAAATCATCTATCCGATTAATTCTCGGAACGCTACTCCTAAGTGGAGCGACAACAACGCAAGCTCAGATTAATGCAGCAGATTCTGTCATGAATCATGTTCAGGGCAACAAACTAAGTGTAGGAGGATACGGAGAAGCAACTTTCTCCCGGATGTTCTACAGCGATAATATCTATCGATATTCAGAGCCTGGGAAATACAAGAATGATCCCAGCCACGGACGTTTTGACATTCCACATGCAGTAATCTATTTAGGTTACGATTTCGGAAAAGGATGGAGTATGGGATCTGAAATAGAATTCGAGCATACTGGTACTGGCTCCGCATATGAAAAAGACTACGAAGAAGGTGGTGAATGGGAATCAGAAACAGAAAAAGGTGGTGAAGTTGAGGTTGAGCAATTCTGGTTGCAAAAATCTCTTTTCGATGGAAAGTTGAATATTCGTGCAGGTCATATTGTTGTTCCTGTTGGTCTGAACAATTCCCATCATGAACCTCTTAATTTTTTTACGGTTTATCGTCCAGAAGGAGAAAATACCATTCTTCCTTCTACATGGCATGAAACCGGTCTCAGTATATGGGGAAAAATTCCTCACTGGAGATATGAAGTACAATTTTTGCCTGGTCTTGATGCAATGAACTTTAATCGCACAGGATGGATTGCCAATGGCGCCAACAGCTCCTTCGAATTTAAAGTAGCCAACAAATATGCAGCAGCTATGCGCATTGACAACACATCTATCAAAGGCTTACGTATTGGCTTTAGTGGATACATTGGCAGTAGTATTGACAACACATACACCCGTAACTCCAATGGTACTGCCAGTCATCTGAACGGCACAGTATCTATTGGCAGCATAGACTTCTCTTTTAACCGATACAACTGGATTGTTCGTGGCCAGGCTACCTATGGTCATCTTAGTGACGCTTACAATATTTACTATCTCGACGGGCGCCAATCAAAGACAAGTCCTTATTCTTCAGACCTTGTCGGAAAAAATGCCATAGCTACGGGGATTGAAACTGGATATGATATATTCTCACAGATAGAAAAACTTCGTGCCGACAATCAAAAGTTCTATATTTTCGGTCGCTATGAATACTACAACTCCTATATCAGAGATAAGCGCCAGGCTCCCTACGACTACACAGCTAAGAACATTGTTGACTGCGGCTTCAACTGGTATCCGATTCCACAGATTGTCATCAAATGTGACTATCAGAAACGATTCCTGAAAAAACAATATAATGATGAACCCAGTCTGAATATTGGTATTGCTTATGAAGGTTTTTTCCTTTAAGACACCGTGCTCATTCAAAATATTTGCGACTATAATTTAATATAACAAAACAAAAAGATGAAAAAGATTTTAAAAAAGACAATACTCCTGACTATAACAGGAGTATTAGCAGTAACATTCAATTCATGCAGCAGCGATGATGACAGTACAACATCCAGTACAACTGGAAATCTGAGTGCCGGTGACCAATATCTGCAGAATGTACTTCAAGCTGATGCTGACAGTACTATAAATTTAACTTATGCAGATATGGCTATGCAGTGTGATACTCTATATCAGGAAATCACCGCTATGCGTTCAGCTTCCAAAAACAATGCAGTAACACAAGACATGGTAAATTCAGCTTGCCGGCACTGGAAAAACGCACGTGCAAGATACGAAAAAAGTGAAGCTTTTCTCCTTGGCGCAGCTGCAGACTACAATATTGACCCGCATATCGATACATGGCCTCTGGACCGTACCGGTTTACATAATCAGCTGAACACTCCAAATGAGATTTCCCGTCTTGACGGTGATGACGGCATATCCACAGCCCATTCCGATCTCGGACAAAACAATCTTGGCTTCCATGCTGTCGAATTCATTATTTTCCGTGACGGTCAGCCCCGTAAAGCAGAAGAATTGAATGCCAACGGTTATGACAGTTGGAACAAAGAAGGAGTAGACTTTACGTCTATCAACGGAGAAACAGAATTAGTCTATGCAAAAGCTGTTGCCGGTGACCTCCGCAATTCCGTATACGAACTGGAAGTCTGTTGGAATGAAAAATCTCCCCAGGAACATCAGACAGTATGTAGTGAATCTGACGGCATTTATAAAACATCAATGCCTTCAAGCGAGCACTCTTATACTTGGAACCTGACTAATTCTGGAGAATTAGGTTCGACTTACACTTCCATCAAAAACGCTATTTCTGCTATTCTTGTTGGCGACGGCGGATGTGGAGGAATCTCTGATGAAGTTGGTGAAACAAAGATTGCACTTCCACACACAGGAAGTGATGTCAACTATATTGAATCCCCATACTCATATAACTCACTAACAGACTTCTATGATAATATTCAAAGTATTGCCAACACTTGGTATGGAGGAACAGAAGGCCATCGTTCAGATTATTCCCTACACAACTATTTCATAAAATACAATGCGACTTTGGGTACACAAGTAGAAACCGCTATTACAAAGGCTCAAGCAGCGATCAAAGCTATTCCCAGCCCATTTATACTCAATTATTCCAGCCCACTCTGCGAAACAGCCATGAATGCATGCAAGACTCTTTCAAATGAGTTGACTACAGCCAACAACTTCATCCAGAACAATAATGACTGATAACTAAAAACAGTTAATATGACTTATTCTTATTATAGCAAAAAGGTCCTTATTGGACTAATAACATTAATAACAGCTGCATGTAGCGAAGATAATACTGTCATCAATAATCCCAACACGAATGTTGGTAAAGATGTAGGTAACTTCAAATCTGCAGAATGGTATCCAGGAGGCATCAAAGGAACAACAACAAATGAAGAAGGTTGCTACAGTAACCCTGTTCCAATTGTAGCCGATAATGACAGCATGTATACGATATTCAAAAAAGGAGAGACTTTTTTTGATCATGATTTCGCCTTCTTCTCGCGTCCATACACAGGACTGGGGCCAGCATGGGTACGGAGTGGCTGCGAGTACTGTCACCCTTCTTATGGTCATGGCAAACGTCAGACTTCTTATCATGCCAATACAATGGGAAATGGATATCTTCTTGTCATCTATCATCCGACAGCAGGTACAGACAACGGTATAGCATATCAAGCCAATTCATATATTTCAGAAGTTACAGGAATGCCTCAGACCAAAGCTATGAATCCATTCAAAGCTCCTGTTGATGAGAATCAGATCACGATAACATGGAATACTGTTACCAGTATGCCATCAGGACTGGCAATGACATTCCCAGACGGAGGAGACTCTTTCCAGCTCATCTATCCAGAGGTGAATATTCCACAGACGGCGTTCCATACCGATCCTTTGCCGGACAATTATGACGTACGACTCGAATCTACTATAGGTATGTATGGTACAGGACTTCTCGATGCAATCTCATCAGATTCCATGAAAATACAATATGCAAAAGAAGCTGCACATACCACATTAAACCCTGCGATGTGGAATAGTGCCACTAACGACTGGGCAAGCAGTGCTTACTATTCTGCAGGCTACAATGATCTTGGCAGCAAAAAAATGATTAAGAAATTCACCTATGCCATGACACGTGCATCACTTCAAGATGGCCCTGGTGCCAATGCGATGTGGAACATCACAAATGTAACTCGCAGCGACCGCCATTTCCTTTATACAACAGACGCATGGGCTAAAGCCATGAGTGAGGATCCGGAAGTTATTAATAATATTCAGAGTGAAGGCAAGTCTAACACCTCACTACTTCATCCTTACTATGCAGATGGCTCTAAGGACAGCATCGCTTATATGGTGAATAAATTGTTAGGTCTGAATGCACCTGACGATACTCCTGATTATCAGAAATATTTTGTCAACAATGGTCCTTGGAATGGAAATGAGGAAATGAATGACTACGATTACTACACTTTTGCCGTATGGCATAGAAGCCTTGCCGTCCCTCAAGCTCGTAACCTTGATAACGAGCAAGTTCAGCGTGGTAAAGAACTATTCTATTCATGGGGATGTACACGCTGCCATCGTCCATCCTGGCATATTGACAAGGACAACGGCTGGCTCGATGCGATCAGCCGTAAATACTGCTCTATAGGAAAGGGAATGCCAGACTACAGCAATACAACCATCTACCCCTATACAGATTTGGTTCAGCATCGTCTCCACATGGCTAATGATATACGTACCGGATGGTGTCGTACTACTCCTTTATGGGGGCGTGGATTATCAGAGCAGGAAACAGGTGAAGGTTCCCGTTTACATGATGACCGCGCACGCAATGTAACAGAAGCCATCATGTGGCACTGCTATAGTAAAGAAAGTGATGCCTATCCTGTAGCTGTCAACTTCTACCATGCAAGCAAGTCTGACCGTGACGCTGTTATAGCATTTATCAACTCCATCTAGCGTTATTCATATTATAGGAGCAGAGCTTTCTTTGCTCCTATATCTTTTATAATACAAAATTATTGATGCAGACACTATTCTAAATAAGTCCTGTCACTAAATTCAGACAAAATAAAAACAAAAATAGAACGTTTTGCTAAATATACATGGAAAAACAAAATATTATGATCAAGAAAACTGTCATAACACTCTATATTCTCACTATTCTTGCCATGGCAACTGCCAGTATCATGGAACATATAGAAAACACGCTATTTGCTTCCAAAAATTTCTATGGAGCATGGTGGTTTAGTCTGCTCTGGGCGATGCTAGTTGCCTTTGGCATAATCTATATAATAAAGAGCAAACTTAAAAAATGGAATATTATATTGCTCCATCTCTCAATGATTGTCATTCTCTTTGGTGCATTTCTTACTCATATAACATCTTATGCAGGAATAACACATCTAAGGGGAGACCAGCCTACAAACAGATATGAAAAAATGTCATCCATGACTGATATAAAATCTTATTATCTGCCTTTTTTCATCAAACTGGATAAATTTACTGTCAACTATCATAGCGGCACAACAGCTGCTAGCGATTACACAACACACTTTACGATTATAGACGGACCGAAAACAATTCACGCCATGGTGTCAATGAATAAAATATACACTTACAAAAATATCAGATTCTATCAAGCCAGTTACGATACAGACCATCTCGGCAGCTATCTGTCTGTTGACAGTGATCCATACGGCACTAAAGTAACTTATATCGGTTACAGCTTACTGTTCTTTTCTCTTCTGTGGCTGCTGATT
>DMYZ01000105.1:0-1493 GCA_003483565.1 Prevotella sp. | reverse complement strand
AGCTGCAACAACAATAAATAAGGTAACTGCTAATAAATTTGGCCGGCTCTTTATCAATTATAATAATCGAATCTGTCCTGTACAGACCTTTGCCATTGACTTTACAAAAAAAATATATGGCAACAGTTCCTATCAAGTTACAACAGCTGAGCAAGTGCTTATGAGCTGGATTTTCTATCAAGATGAATGGGATAATGAACCGATTATTAAAATAAAAAGTAACAAAATACAGAAACACTTTGATCTCAAGAAATACACTTCTCTTCAGTCTTTCTTTAAGAATGGAAATTATATTCTTGGTCCATATATTGAAGAATATAATCAGGGGGAAAGAGATGCCCTACATAAGGAATGCAATGATTTGGATGGAAATATAACCCTGATCATGGCTTTGAAACAAGGTCTACCAATGACAATATTTCCATTTACAAAAAACGGAAAAACGATATGGTACAGTCCTGCAGATTCTATAACAGAAGCTTTACCTCACATTAATATATTGATGATCAAAAATATATTTCCCCTACTCTATAATGAACTCTATCATGGAAATAATGACAAAGTAAACACTATTCTAGATAAACTACTTGTTTATCAGAACAAGAATGGAGGCACAAGTATACCATCGGAATATCAGGTCAAGGCTGAACGCATTTATAACAGTTATCCTTTTGGTTCTATTCTTTTTATTATTAATCTTACTTTGGGTTTCATTACTCTTCTATTCACAATCAAACGTCTTACGAAAAAGCAACAGAAAGACAAACTGCAGTATTATGCCAGAGTAAATATTTCCATGTTCATCATTCTTGTATTTTCTTTCTTGGCTTTAACATTTGGCCTGGCACTGCGATGGATTATATCAGGCAATGTCCCTTTAAGCAACGGCTATGAGACGACTTTGACTACAGCATGGTTTGTCATGCTTTTCACTATAATAACAACACTGCTCAATAGACATTTGATTTCCATCATCACTACGTTCGGCTTCTTACTTTCTGGATTTTTTCTACTAGTAAGCCATATCAATGAAATGGATCCAGCCATAGGCCAGATAATGCCGGTGCTCAATTCTCCACTTCTAAGTATTCATGTAAGTATCATCATGATGAGCTATGCCCTTCTTTCCCTCACATTTATCTGTGGAATAACCAGTATTATGCTATACATAATACATCATGTAAAAAACAGCGACAAAGACGATGTTCAATCTCAATTACTTGCTCTGCAAATACTCAGCAAAATTTTCCTCTATCCTGCTATCGTAACACTAGGAACAGGAATATTTATTGGTGCCATATGGGCAAATATTAGTTGGGGCAGTTATTGGAGTTGGGATCCCAAGGAAACATGGGCTTTGATTACATTTATGATATATGCTATAGCACTGCACACTACTTCTATTTCAAAATTAAACAAACCATTGACTTATCACGTTTTTATGACATTGGCATTTCTCAGTATAATCATAACATTTTTCGGGGTAAACTACA
>DMYZ01000175.1 GCA_003483565.1 Prevotella sp. | reverse complement strand
TGTGCTGTTATAGGTTTGGAACATTTTGAAATTGGTGATACTATCGCTGATTTTGAGCATCCAGAGGCACTTCCTCCTATTGCTGTTGATGAACCTACTATGAGTATGCTCTTTACCATCAATGATTCTCCTTTCTTTGGTCGGGAAGGAAAGTTCTGTACTTCTCGTCAGATTTCAGACCGTCTTAATCATGAACTGGAAAAAAATATAGCTCTGCGTGTTACCCCTATAAAAGATTCTACTGATAAGTGGATTGTCAGTGGGCGTGGCGTACTTCACCTTTCAGTCCTTATAGAGACGATGCGTCGTGAAGGATATGAACTTCAGGTAGGCCAACCTCAGGTTATCTATAAGACTATTGATGGTAAGAAATGTGAACCTATAGAAGAGTTGACTATTAATGTACCTCAGGATTATTCCAGCAAGATGGTTGATATGGTAACTCGTCGTAAGGGTGAATTGACGGGTATGGATACAGAGGGTGATCGTGTAAATATTACTTTTGAAATTCCATCCCGTGGTATTATTGGCTTGCGTACAAATGTATTGACGGCTTCTCAAGGTGAAGCTATTATGGCTCATCGCTATAAAGAATATCAGCCATATAAGGGTGAGATTATCCGCCGTACCAATGGTTCTATGATTGCTATGGAGACAGGTGTGGCTTATGCTTACTCTATAGATAAGTTACAGGATCGTGGTAAATTCTTTATCGATGCTGGTGAAGAGGTTTATGCCGGTGAGGTTGTTGGTGAACATGTTCATGATAAGGATTTAATTATCAATGTTACCAAGGCAAAACAGATGACTAATGTCCGTGCATCAGGTTCTGATGATAAAGCGCGTGTTATTCCTAAGACCGTAATGAGCCTTGAGGAATCTCTGGAATATATCAAGGGGGATGAGTATGTGGAGGTAACTCCGAAAAGCATGCGTATGCGCAAGGTTGTTCTTGATCATCTGGAGCGCAAGCGTGTTAGTAAAAGCAGTGAAGAATAATATTTTATTTGATAAAGGAAAAGGATGCACTTTAAAGTGCATCCTTTTTTATTCTGGATAATTAAGATTTTCTTCATGAATATTCTCGAGAACTTCAGAGAGAAATTTTTGAGCTTCCCATTTGGCCATTGGTAAATCATGAAGAAGATAGTTCCCACAGTCCCTAGGCTTTGCACCGGGGATCTCACCGTTGTATTCTGCAATAAATTTGAACGTTTTCTTTATTAAGGTTACTATGTCTTTGCTTTCATAATTTCCTTTGATCAACAGATAGTTGCCAGTGAGACATCCCATAGGGCCCCAATAGATGATACGGTCTTTCCATTCTGGATCATTGCGCAGGTATGTTGCTGCCAGATGTTCAATGGTGTGAAGGGCACCGGCATGAAGCACAGGCTCACGGTTTGGTTCTTTCATGCGGATGTCGAAAGTCGTGACTATCTCGTTGCCGACCGTGTCTTTTCGGCTGACGTATATTCCACGGAGCAATTTCTCGTGGTTAATAGTAAAGCTTGGAATTTTATTCATATTTTTTATTTTAATTTTTCATAACTGTTTATTTCACCTAATTTGTATAGGATGATGCAACTTTATAGGATTATAAAGAATTTTATCAGATAGCTTTAAGGAAATTTTTTGTAACGTCAAATGATCCTTCAGCCATCTTGTCCCAAAAGTCGAAATACATCTGGGCCTTGGAATCCTTCAGTGGGACATCACTGATGATACGGAAACTGATGAAAGGTACATCATATACATAGCACGTTTGTGCAATAGAACAACTTTCCATGTCAACTGCCAAGGCCTCTGGAAAATGATCAAGAATACTTCTTATTTTCTTTTGGGAATCTACAAACCATTCACCACTTGCAATGAGCCCGGGTTTGATGTTTTCCTTAGCATCAAGTGACGTGGCCTTTTTAATCATTTCTTCAGATGATTTAAACCGGGCAGGCATACCTGCAATTTGTCCAAAATCACATTCACTGCCACAATAAGCATCATGATAAGCGCAGGCTGTAGACACTACGACATCACCTATATTCAGGGATGGGTCTGCACCACCGGCACAGCCGGATGAAATAATCAGGTCCGTTTGATAATGGTTGATCATCTCCACGGTACCAATAGTGGAATTCACTTTGCCGATGCCACACTTCTGGAGAATGACTTGATGTTGTCCGATATGCCCGATAAAGAAGTCCTTGTGATGGAAATGTTCAGTGCAAAGGTCGTTGAAAAGAGCTTTGAGTTGGATCAGTTCCTTATCCATTGCTACGATAATACCGATTTTCATATTTCTTTTTGTCTTGTTTTGTGCAAAGTTACTAAAAAGATGATAGAGAATAGGGGCAAGTTAATAGATTTTTTGTAATTTTGCCACAAATACAAACGTTTATATTTAAATAATGAAAGCATCAAAGAAATATCTGCTGGATATACTGGCAGTCGTCGTTTTTGCCGTTATTTCCTTTGCTTATTTCATGCCGGCTGATATGGATGGTCGTATCCTTTACCGGCATGATTCTTCAGCCGGTGTCGGTGCCGGACAGGAAATTAACAAGTACCGTGAACAAACAGGGAAGGTGACCCGCTGGACAAATTCTATTTTCAGCGGTATGCCTACCTATCAGATGGCACCGTCTTATGATAGTGATACGGTTCTTTCCCAGGCATCTAAAGTTTATCATCTTTGGTTACCAGAAAATGTATGGTATGTTTTTGCCTACCTACTAGGTTTTTATATATTGCTGAGGGCTTTTGATTTCCGGCGGGAACTAGCGATGCTGGGCTCTGTTATATGGGCTTTCTCCAGTTATTTCTTTATCATCATAGCGGCGGGCCATATATGGAAGGTGATGGCCCTGGCATATTTGCCGCCAATGATAGCGGGTATTGTCTTGTCCTATAGAGGCAAATATCTATGGGGACTTATTGTCACAGCTATCTTTGGAGCTTTCGAAATTCAGGCTAATCATGTGCAGATGACTTATTATTATCTGTATATCATATTCTTTATGATCATAGCGTTCCTGATTCAGGCTATCATGGAAAAGAGATTAGATCGATTTCTCAGGGCTACGGGAATCTGTGTCGCGGGTGCGGCGATTGCTATAGCCCTAAATTTGTCTAATCTTTATCATACTTGGGAGTACGGTCAGCAGTCTATGCGTGGTAAGAGTGAACTAGTCAAGAAGAATGCGGCTAATCAGACAAGCAGCGGACTTGACCGTGACTATATCACTCAGTGGAGCTATGGTGTAGATGAAACATGGACACTTTTAATTCCAAATGCAAAAGGAGGAGCCTCTATACCGTTGAGCCAGAATGAAACTGCGATGAAGAAAGCTGATCCTCAGTTCATGCAGATTTATCAGCAATTAGGACAATACTGGGGGGAACAGCCTGGAACATCTGGTCCTGTTTATGCCGGAGCTTTTGTCATGATGCTTTTCATCTTAAGTCTTTTCATTGTGAAAACTCCAATGAAGTGGGGACTGCTTGCTGCTACTATTCTTTCTATCTTGCTTTCGTGGGGACATAATTTCATGGGCTTTACTAATTTCTTCCTTGATTATATACCGATGTATTCGAAGTTCCGAACGGTGGCGTCCATCCTTGTCATTGCAGAATTTACTATTCCACTGCTGGCAATGATGGCTTTAAAGGAAATAGTTGATGACCCTTCTGTTCTTACCAGAAAGATGAAATGGATATGGGTGAGTTTTGGACTCACTGCCGGCTTCTGTGTACTTTTTGCCATTATGCCGAGTGTGTTCTTTTCTGATTTTATATCTTCTCAGGAAATGCAGTCAATGCAACAGATTCCAGCTCAGTATCTGAGTCCTTTGATCTCCAATCTGACGGAAATGCGCAAAGCGATGTTTACTTCTGATTGTTGGCGGTCTTTCTTTATCATTGTTATTGGTATGGTATTTCTGATGCTTTATAAGTATAAGAAGCTGAAGGCCGAGTATATGATAGGTGGTGTAGCACTGCTTTGCCTTATCGATATGTGGCAAGTCAACAAGCGTTATCTTAATGATAATATGTTTGTGGAAAAGAGTGAGCGCGATGCTCCTCAGCCAATGACCGAAACTGATCGCCAGATTTTGCAGGACAAGAGTCTTGATTATCGTGTGCTCAATCTCGCTTCTAATACTTTCAACGAGAACGAGACATCTTACTATCACGAGAGCATTGGAGGGTATAATGCAGCCAAACTTCACCGTTATCAAGACATGATAGATGCTTATATAGCACCGGAGATGCAGAAGATGATGCCGGCTATTGCCAAATCGAATGGGGATATGACAACCGTAGATGGCAATAAGCTTTTCCCTGTTCTCAATATGTTGAATGCCAAGTACTTCATCTTGCCTTTACAGGGTGGAAAAACCGTACCTCTCCAGAATCCTTATGCCTATGGTAATGCATGGTTTGTAGATAAAGTAGATTATGTTGATAATGCCAATGAAGAAATTGACAGAGTTGGCAAACTTGATCTTCGTCATGAAGCTGTGGCAGATAAAAAATTCCAGGAGCAGATGGGACAAAGTAAGACTCAGGATCAGACTTCTGTTGTAAAGATAACTTCTTACCAACCGAATCAGCTTGAGTATCAGGTAAGTTCAGGTAAGGGCGGTATTATAGTATTTTCTGAGATTTATTATCCAGGATGGACTGCTACTGTTGACGGACAACCCACAGACATAGGACGCGTCAACTACATTCTGCGTGCTATCAATGTCAAGCCGGGACACCATAAGATCGTTTTGAAATTCTTCCCTAAGACTGTAACAGAGACTGAGACAATATCCTATATTGCTTATGGGGTCCTTTTCCTTGTTCTTGTCTTTGGCTGTTATACAGAATGGAGAAGGAAGAAGAAAACGGTAGAGTAGTAAATTCTTGGATATATCTGTATCGGATAATTTCTGTAAATTGTATCGTCTTCATTAATGGAGACGATACAAAAGTTCTTCCTTTTTCAGTGAGGATGTGACAGGAGCGAAAAGTCTTTTCTCCAGATATCGTAAAAAGAATCTTTCAACAAGTTATTCAACGATGGAATTTCAGACAAAAATAGCTATATCCAGGTCAACCTGGAAGATACACCCTTGTGAGAATATGCTTTTTGTTGGCAGTTGTTTTGCCGATAATATTGGCAAACACTTTCTGGATGAGAAGTTCCATGCTATAGTCAACCCTTATGGAGTAATGTACAATCCGGTAAGTATCCTGCATACCATTCATCGTCTGTTTTATAATGACGAAGGCATTTCTCAGGAATGGCTTATGCCACAACTCCAAGATGTCCCTCGGGACTGGCATATCCCTCGAAGTGTCATTATTACTTTAGGAACCAATCATATTTATATCCTTAAAGATACAGGTGAGATTGTTGATAATTGTCGTAAACGCCCACAGATGCTTTTCGAAGAGAAGAAACTTTCTGTTGATGAATGTGTGGACTATCTGCGCCAGGCTGTCAAGGAGTTATATGGCATGAATCCGGACATGAAAATTATCTTTACAGTGAGCCCTATCCGTTATCGTAAATATGGCTACCATGAAAGCCAGCTTTCTAAGGCTGTTTTACAATTAGCAGCTGATACCCTTGTGCAGGAAGGTAACGGAAAGGTAGATTATTTTCCAGCGTACGAGATAATGAATGATGAACTTCGTGATTATCGCTTTTATAAGGCTGATATGCTTCATCCTTCAGATCAGGCTGTGGAATATATCTATGAACGATTTGCCGAGATTTATTTCGGTGAGGATACTTTGGACTTTCTCCGTCTTTGGAAACCTATTAAGGAGGCTCTGGGACATAAGCCTGTTCATCCTGACTCGGATGAATATCGAAATTTTATGGATAAAACAATGTTAAAAGTATCTGAAATTTCAAAAAAATATCCGAACTTTGCATTGTATTGAATTGAAAATAATCAATTATAATGATATATACTATTGAAAAGGTGACAACACTTATTGGTGCCCGCCGCTATGGAGACAGAGACTGCAATATTGGTTTTATCCTTACGGACAGCCGTTCACTCTGTTTCCCTGAGGAAACTCTTTTCTTTGCTCTAAAATCAGGGCGCAATGATGGTCAGAATTATATTCCAGAGCTCTATCGCCGTGGAGTAAGGAATTTTGTAGTGATGGAAATACCTAAAGGCTATGCTTCTGATTATCCTGATGCTAATTTCCTGAAAGTTGTCAATGTCCTTGAAGCATTGCAGCGCTTGGCAGAGCGTCATCGGGATGAGTTTAATATCCCAATTGTAGGTATTACCGGAAGTAATGGGAAGACTATTGTCAAGGAGTGGCTTTATCAGTTGCTTTCTCCGAATATGTATGTTACCCGCAGCCCTCGCAGTTATAATTCCCAGATAGGTGTGCCTTTGTCCGTGTGGCTTATGAATGAGCAGACACAGGTCGGGGTCTTTGAGGCTGGCATCAGTCAACCGGGAGAGATGCTGGCTCTTCGCGATATTATCCAGCCAACTATTGCTGTGCTTACTAATTTGGGTACAGCCCATCAGGAGAATTTTGAGTCAATGGAATCCAAATGCCGTGAGAAACTTGTCCTGTTTCATGATGCTGAGACTATTGTTTATAGTATGGATGATCCTATTATACGCAAGGTGGTTGATTCTTATGATTATAAAGGTGAGAAACTTGCATGGTCAGAGAAGGATACCAAGGCTCCGATGTATGTCAAGGCTATAGAGAAGGATAACGACCACACTACCATCCGATATATTTTTCAGGGACATGAAGGCTTTTATAGTCTGCCTTTCATAGATGAGGCTTCTGTAGTTAATTCAATTACAGTGTCTGTTATTGCTTTGAAATTAGGCGTCACTTCTGGGGCTTTGAAAGAGCGAATGGCTATGTTGGAACCTGTAGCTATGCGTCTGGAGGTCAAAGAAGGGCAACATGGCTGTACATTGATTAATGACAGTTATAATTCTGATGTCAATTCGCTTGATATTGCTCTTGATTTTATGAATCGTCGTCCGGATCATAAAGGGCGTCGCCATACTTTGATTTTGAGTGATATCTATCAGAGTGGAGAAAAGCCTGAAGACCTTTATCGGGAAGTTTCTGATTTGGCCTGCAAACGTGATGTTGTAAAGTTTATCGGGATTGGCCCTGAACTTTGCTCTCATCCTGATGCTATTCAGATTCCAGAGAAGTTCTTCTTCCATTCCGTGGAGGAGTTTGTTCGTAGTGAAGTTTTTCATTCTCTTCGCGATGAAGTTATTCTTATTAAAGGTGCACGTGATTTTGGTTTTGATCAGCTGACGGAACTTCTTGTTCAGAAAGTTCACGAGACCATTCTGGAGGTCAATCTCAACGCAATTGTCAAGAATCTTAACTGGTATCGCTCTTTCATGAAACCGAAAACAAAACTGGTATGCATGATAAAGGCTGATGCCTATGGGGCCGGTGCAGTCGAAGTTGCCAAGACCTTGCAAGATCATCGGGTTGATTATCTTGCTGTTGCTGTTGCCGATGAAGGTGTCACCCTTCGAAAGAATGGCATTACCAGCAATATTATGATCATGAATCCGGAGATGACAGCTTTCAAGACCATGTTTGATTATGATCTTGAGCCTGAAGTTTATTCTTTCCGTCTCCTGGAAGCGCTCATCAAGGCAGCAGAGAAGGAGGGCATTACAGGTTTCCCGGTTCATATCAAGTTGGATACCGGCATGCATCGTCTGGGATTCAATCCAATAAAAGATATAGACAAGTTGGTTGATCGCTTGAAGCACCAGAATGCTATTATTCCACGAAGTGTCTTTTCTCATTTTGTAGGTTCTGACAGTGATCATTTTGATGATTTCTCAGCACAGCAATTTGCTCTGTTTGATGAAGGCAGCAAAAAACTTCAGGCATCCTTTGATCATAAGATTCTCCGTCATATAGATAATTCTGCCGGTATCGAGCATTTCCCGGAACGTCAGCTGGATATGTGCAGGCTTGGTTTGGGACTCTATGGCATCAACAGCCGTAATAATGAAATCATCAATACGGTCAGCACTTTAAAGACGACCATTCTTCAAATGCGAAAGGTTCCTAAAGGGGATACTGTAGGATACAGTCGTAAGGGAACGATAGACCAAGACAGTGTTATTGCCGCTATTCCTATTGGATATGCAGACGGGCTTAACCGACACCTTGGCAATCGTCACTGTTATTGCCTGGTTCATGGAAAGAAGGCTTATTATGTAGGCAATATCTGTATGGATGTTGCTATGATAGATGTCACTGGGATTGACTGCAAGGAAGGAGACAGTGTGGAGATTTTCGGGGATCATTTGCCCGTAACTGTTCTGTCTGATGTCCTTGATACTATCCCATATGAAGTGCTGACAACAATCAGTAACCGAGTAAAGCGAGTGTATTTTCAGGACTGATACTCTTGAAGGTAACATATAGTGAAAGTAAAAAGCTAAAAAGTATCAAGGCGGCAGTATTTTGCACCATACTATTTTAGTTTTTTACTTTTTTTTTGTATCTTTGCACTCAACCATAAATTAAAAACCTCTATTACAATTCAATCAAAAAAATAAAATATGGAACAGGTGTTTAGCTATATTATAAGCCTTGGTGCCAGCGTGATGATGCCAATTATCTTTACGGTTATCGGGTTATGTATTGGTATGAAATTTGGAAAGGCTCTGCTTTCCGGACTTTATGTTGGAGTCGGTTTCGTAGGACTTGGAGTTGTCACAGCTTTGTTGACGACAAACTTCGGTGATCCATTGACGGCGATCTCTAAAATCTATCACCTGCAGTTGAATGTTTTTGATATGGGATGGCCTGCTGCAGCTTCTGTCGCTTACAATACAGCCGTCGGAGCTTTGATTATCCCGATCTGCCTTGGAGTCAATTTCCTGATGTTGATTACAAAAACCACCCGTACTGTGAATATAGACTTGTGGAATTACTGGCATTATGCTTTTATAGGTGCTGTAGCTTATTTCGTTATGGACAAAAGTCTTGCATGGGGCTATTTTGCTGCCATTATCTGTTATATTATTACCTTGGTCTTTGCAGACCTTACTGCCGATCGTTTCCAGGGCTATTATAAGGATCTGGATGGCATTTCTATTCCACAGCCATTCTGCCAGAGCATGGTGCCTTTTACATGGTGCATTAACTGGTTGCTAAATAAAATTCCAGGGTTTAACAAGCTCGATATTGATGCAGAAGGATTGAAGAAGAAATTTGGAATCCTTGGTGAACCATTGGTTCTTGGTGTCCTCGTAGGTGTCCTTATAGGCGCTGTAGCTCATCAGAATGTCAAGGATATCCTTTTCCTTGGCATCACGATGGGGGCTGTTATGGAACTTATTCCTCGTATTACTAAACTTTTTATTGACGGTTTAATGCCAATATCAGAGAAGACGAAAAAAATCATAGCCAGGAAATTCCATGGGAAGAGTGTTAATATTGGCATGAGCCCAGCTCTCGTTATCGGGCATCCTACTACTCTGGTCGTAACATTACTGTTGATTCCTACCTATCTGAT
>DMYZ01000234.1:4483-5780 GCA_003483565.1 Prevotella sp. | reverse complement strand
GTTTTCTGAGGGATGAACCTAATTCCTGTTCCTGCTTTCTGATTATAATAACGGGCACGATACTGATATTGGCCGGTATGCTCTATCAACATAGGGACACCATAGAGATCACTGTTAAGTTCATCTACAGTAGAGACATCTGCAAGATACATCTTGTCAAAATCCGGAAGATCAGAAACTTTAATAGTACAGGTATCTGTCACTGTATTATTAGCTGCATCAGCCAGTGTCAAAAACATCTGATAGGTAGCTTCTTTAGCCGGCATATCATACGTTTTGCTCAGAGTATAAGATTTGCCACTGATAGCGATACTGTCGTTGATGGACAATCCCGGAATAGCGATTTTCAAATACTGCAAATTTTTATTATCAGACAAGACTGTGTTTAACGTAAGTTTTGGATTCTGAAGTAGAACAGTAAGTTCTGAAGCAGGAGCAGAAGTAAATACCGGAGCCGTGAAATCACCGTCCGGAGTTACAAGAAGAGTGTCTTCGGTAATATTACCCATTACATCTTCTGCTGTCACTTTAATTTTAAACTGCTGGTTATCTGTCCAGGTATCTTTTGCTGTATACTCATAATTAAGGTTATAAGTATGAAGCAAAGAATCCGGATGATATTCCAAAAGATCAATCGTCTTATCCAGATACATGTCTGAATTTTGGAGAGTGATCGATTTCAGACCATCCGCATCGGTAATAACACCCTGTATCGAAAAACTACGTCCAGGTTCGGTTTGAATGTGGTGTGTAGTCAATGCGACAACAGGCGCCTTATTATCTACAGCAGTATAGTCATCATCACTACATGACTGCGCCAGAAAACAAAATACAGTCATCAGGCTCATCAAGAGCACATTCTTTAAATAATTGACTTTTACCATAGTTAGGTTTTGTTATAAAAAATTTGTTGTCTATTTATTTAGGCTTTCGTGGGCAAAATTAACATTTATATAGATAGGACATAGGATACAAATCTGTTAAAAACCACACACAAATCAGTCAAAACAACTATTTAACAATCCTATATCCCATTTTTTTCTTAATTTTGTGCATTCGATAAAGAAAAACATTAAGCAATGAAATACTACATTCTCTTACTCGGACTCATCTCCTGCTGCGGCATTGGCAGAGCTCAGACTTACACGATCTGTACACTCGGCCTCGACAAAGGATTATCCAACAATAATGTCGTTGACGTTGCTCAAGATAAATTTGGTTTCCTTTGGTTTGCTACAGAAGAAGGACTCAACCGCTTTGACGGAACTAGTTTCCATACTTTTTATAAGACACAAGG
>DMYZ01000234.1:2626-4239 GCA_003483565.1 Prevotella sp. | reverse complement strand
TTGGATGCATACAACTATATGCTTGGTACCTTTACCTATTATCACCACCAGGCAAAAAATCCTCATTCGATCACAGGAGATGACATCACCCACCTTGACAGAGCTGCCGACGGAAACTTGTGGATATCCACCTATTGGGACGGACTGAATTACTTCAACAAGAATACCGGGCAGTCAACACCTTATAATATAAAGAATGTAAAGCATCTTATCAGCAATCAAATATGGTGCACCGCCGATGCAGGAAACGGTCTGGTATATATTGGGCATGTGGACAAGGGACTTTCCATTCTTAATACAAAGAACAGGACTGCCATAAATATTCAGGCCAATAACTATGTACCCTATTCCCTGCCCAGCAATGAAGTAAATAGTCTTTTATGCGACAAAGAGGGATTTATATGGGTGGGCACCAGCAAAGGACTAGTAATCTACGATCCTGCCCATCATCATTTTATTCCCGTTCATGACGAAGGACGGCTCTCTCGCAGGATATCCTGCATTCGTCAGATGGCTGATGGCAAAATATGGTTAGGCACAGAACTAGGCGGCATCGCTATTATCCAGACACAGGGATCGGTTTCTTCCGGCAGATTTAAAATATCCTATATCACAGAAGGCATCAAAAGTACAAATCTTTCAGGCAGCAGTGTAAGATGCCTGTCTGAAGATCATTTTCATAATGTATGGGCGGGGCTATATGGTGACGGTGTTAATTTTCTCTCAGCTTCACCGGAAATGTTCCACCAGATTTATTATTCTGCCATTCCAGACCTGTCACACCTTACAGCAAAATCAGCATTGAGCCTGGCTTTTGATAATCAGGGAAATCTATGGGTAGGAAGTGACGGTAACGGCATCAACATATTTAACCGCAATGGGCAACGAATAGCTGCCTATCCTACGGAAGCAGGATCTTCGGTCCAGGCTATTTACCGTGACAGCTATGGTAAACTATGGCTGGGCAGTTTTTTCCAAGGGGCCTGCATCAAGACTCCGGACGGGAAATTCTCACCTATACATTTTCCTTCAAATCAGGTTGACGTAAGGGAATTTTATGAAGATGCCCGGCACAGAATGTGGATATCAACAAGTGACGGCATCTACACGGCTGACATCAGAAGCGGAAGGATCATCAAGCATTATGCTCTGAGCAACAACCTTGTAAGAAGTATCTTCGTAGACAGCCGACAACAAATATGGGCAGGTACTTTCGGTGGTGGACTCATGGTATATAACTCTAGAATGAAACTGATCAGAAGTTTCAATACACACAGAGGATTCACCTCTAATACTGTTAATAAAGTCTTTGGTGATACGCAGGGACAAATTTGGGTGGCAACGGCTGAAGGATTAATAAATTTCGAACATCCTGGGAGCTTGAATTATAAAATATATAATGATAAGAACGGCCTCAGCAACTGTCACATTAAGGCTATTACGGAAGATGCCTTCCATAATCTATGGGTTAGTACCAACAGAGGTATCAGCTGTCTGAAAGCCGGTACGTCACACTTCATCAATTACAGTTATAAGGACAATCTTCCCCTTGGAAACTTCAATGCCAATTGTGCTGCCATATCGAAAAACGGGCATCTCTACTTCGGGTCTAC
>DMYZ01000234.1:0-2477 GCA_003483565.1 Prevotella sp. | reverse complement strand
TCTGAGCAATCCACGAGACAGCATCATCAACCTTATCGGTAAAGAAAATATTGTCCTCGATTACAAACACAGTTCTTTCTCCATCCATTTTAATATTCAAAACTATGCTGTGGCCAACAATGTAGAATATGCTTATATGGTAACAGGAGAAAACGGAGGCTGGATCACCACTGACCAAAATGAGATAAGATTTCATAATCTTGCTCACGGAACCTACAAGGTTCTTGTGAAATGCAGAATACGCAACCAACAATGGCCGGCGCAATATACTTCACTCGACCTTGACATTGAACCACCTTTCTATTTTGCATGGTGGGCTAAAACCATTTATGTACTTCTCACAATTAGCATTATCTATGCCGGTTTCAACGTATACATACGAAGAATACGTCTTGAATATCTCTATAACTCCGAAAAGAAACAGCATGAGAAAGAAGTGGAGCTCAACAGAGAACGTATTCAGTTCTTTTCAAATATCACCCATGAGCTCCGCACACCACTTACGCTTATCATGGGTCCGCTTGATGATATTCTACACCATAAGGATCTGCCGGAAAGTCTCCGGAAGAAAATAACGGTCATGCAGAGAAGTACGAACCGACTGAGCCAGTTGATCAACAAAATTCTGGATTTCAGGAAAACAGAGACAAACAACCGTCGCCTGGTAGTAAGCAAGGAAAATATTGTAACTTCCATACATAATGAGATATTAAAATACGTAGAGCTAAATACAAAAAAGAATGTCACCATCAAATTTGCTGCTACTTCGCCTATCATCAATATTTACTTTGACAAAGAAGCTATCAACAGCATTATAGGCAATTTCATGTCAAATGCCATCAAATATACGGACCGGGGAGAAATAGACGTTAGAATAAACGAACTAAAAGACCAAAATCAACACTACGTTGACATATCCGTATCCGATACCGGACACGGTATTTCACAGGAAGCTCTTCCCCACATTTTCGAAAGCTACTACCAGGAAAACGGCAAACACCAAATGGCAGGAACAGGCATAGGCCTTGCACTGGTGAAAAGTCTCGTAACTCTGCACCAGGGAACGATCAGCGTAAAGAGTGAACTGGAAAAAGGCAGCAGCTTTACTGTACGACTTGAAGCAGATAATATGTATCCGGAAGCAGTACATCAGGATCACGCTGATGATAAACTGTCAGGAGAAAACCTACTTGACGAAGAAGAAAAAGAAAGCTTAGAAAAAACAGACGATAACAGGAAAAAGACTCTGCTTCTAGTAGAAGATAATGAGGATATACGCGAATATATCAAAGATTATTTCAAGGATCAATATCATATTATGGAAGCTGAAGACGGGAAACAGGGACTTGAAGAAGCCTTTCTCTCTCTTCCGGATATCATTATCAGTGATATTATGATGCCTAACATGGATGGTAACGAGCTCTGTCATATTCTGAAAAATGATATTCGAACCAGCCATATTCCAGTTATATTACTCACGGCTAAAACATCTATAGAAGACAAGGAAGAGGGATATCGCGAAGGAGCTGACAGTTACCTTACCAAACCTTTTACATGCTCTCTTCTGGAAAGTCGTATCGACAATATCATCAATCAGCGACAACGTATAGCTGCATTCTTCAAAGGCAAAGCCGGTCCCGATCTGGATGAGAAACGTAAAGCCATGGCTGAATCCATGAATAATAAAGACAAGGAATTTTTTAAAAATATCAATAGTCTCATTGACAAACAAATCTCAGAAGATATTGATATCAACTATCTTGCCAAAGGGATGAATATGAGTGCCAGCACCCTCTATAGAAAGATGAAGGCTACGACAGGAATATCTACTAATGAATATTTGAGAAAGTATAAAATACATTATGCGGAAAAGCTTCTGCTCAACAACCAATATACCATTTCGGAAGTCAGCTTTATCATAGGAATGAACAGTATTGCATATTTCAGAAAATGTTTTAAAGATGAATTTGGCACTTCACCATCAGAATATATCAAAAAAATAAAACAGGAATAAGGAAAACCGGTTATATTCTAGTACGATACCGGGGCACAGTTCTTTTCTGTGCCCCGGCATCGACCGACTATCCTCATTTTTTCAATAATTCAGCATAAGCTTGTATAGCCTTCCGGGTGGTGGCTATAGCTTCGTCAAGGGTGCCATTGAAACGCCCGCCGCTGGCATTGAAATGTCCTCCACCATTGAAATATTCTCCGGCCAATTGATTACACGGAAAATCATCAACGCTCCGGAGACTTACCCATACAAGATTATCCTTTTCTGTATCCTGTCTCAGAGATATGGATAATTTCGCCCCTCTGATACGAAGAGGCTCATTGACAAGACCTTCCAAATCACCTTTAATAAAGTGGAACTCCTCAAGCTCATATCGACTCACAGCATAATAGGTTGCATGGAGATCATCAAAAACATTAAGTTTCTGACTGATAATATAACCACGCAGACGCAATGCCCATGA
>DMYZ01000044.1 GCA_003483565.1 Prevotella sp. | reverse complement strand
TTCCGGATTAGAAGGTCATGGTTGTGGTGGTGTGGGGGAAACCCCCCGTACGTAGATAGTGTGTCTATTGTCAACCTATAATCAGGTAGGTATAGCGGGGGTGTCCCACCTCTTCCCATTCCGAACAGAGAAGGTAAGCCCCCCTGCGCCGATGGTACTGCAAAGCAATGCGGGAGAGTAGGCAGCCGCCTCCTTTTTAATACTGAGTCCTCTTAAAATACTATTTTAAGAGGACTCTTTTTTTGTTGACGGTCATCTTACTTTAGTAAAATAAAGTCGTTCCGGCATTTTTATCCATTAAACAAAAAAATCCTGTGCTCAGTCATTCTGGGTGTATCCCTTGGCTAGACCACCGGCTGAAGTCTCTTTGTATAAAGAAGGAATATCATGTCCTGTTTGTTTCATTACGTTAACAACCCGGTCAAAAGATACTCTATGTTTCCCATCGCTGAAATTGGCATAGAGTTGGGCATCAAGCGCTCTACATGCTGCAAATGCGTTCCTTTCAATGCATGGTATTTGGACGAGTCCACAGACAGGATCACAAGTCATACCCAAATGATGTTCAAGTCCCATTTCAGCAGCATATTCTATTTGTGCAGGGCTACCGCCAAAAAGCTGGCAGCTGGCAGCAGATGCCATTGCGCAAGCTACTCCTATTTCTCCTTGGCATCCCACTTCTGCTCCTGATATGGATGCATTTTTCTTCACCACATTACCAAAAAGACCTGCTGTAGCTAAAGCATGTAATATTTTAGTGTCACTGAATCCATGATTTGTTGAAAGAAAATATAAAAGACTGGGAACAACACCACAGGCACCACATGTGGGTGCAGTAACAATGTTTCCACCTGATGCGTTTTCTTCACTTACTGCAAGTGCATAAGCATAGATCAAACCACGATTTTGAAGTTCTGATTTATATCCATTTGCTTTAACATAGTATGCAGAAGCCTTTCTCTGAAGATTTAAAGGTCCTGGCAAGCGCCCCTCATGATTTAGTCCTCTTTTTACAGAATCTTGCATAGTACTCCATACATCCATTAAAAAAGACCATATTTCTTTACCTTCACATTCTTCAACATATTCCCAATAATCGCATCCTTTATGTTCACACCATTTTTGTATATCTTTCATAGTATTGAGTTGATAAATCTCTTCGGTATTAAAATAATCATAAGTTCCTTTACCTTCAGAGAGAGCTCCTCCACCAATACTATATACAGTCCATTCTTCTACAGATTGTCTATCAATATCATATGCTTGAAATTTCATACCATTTGGATGAAAAGTTAGGAATATATCAGGTTTCCATATAATTTCTGTTGTTGCGACAGAGGTGAGAATATCCTTAATTGCAACATCAGTCATGTGCCCTTTTCCTGTTGCTGCCAGACTACCATAAAGTGTTACCGTAAAGTATTTCGCATGAGGATTTCTAGCTGCAAATATCTTAGCTGCTTTTTGAGGTCCCATTGTATGACTAGAGGATGGTCCTCTTCCGATCCGGTATAATTCTCTTAAAGATTTCATGTTGCCTTGTTTTTAGGTGTAAAGATACAGAGATCTTTTGGTTGATCCAAATATTTTCTAAATTCTTGTATAATAATTACTATTTATCGCGTTTCACTTTGTACGTTATATTTTAAAATTTATATTAAAAAAAACATAAAACAGCATGTGTGGTTACAATATGTTTATTTTTAGACTGTAAAAAACATTAAAATGTAATACAAAGTGTCTGTTTTTCTTTCGAAGTAATACTTTTATATATTTTAATTTCAATATGATAACAAAAACAGACAATAAACTTTCGAAATGTTATATCTTTGCACTGTATTTTTTCAAATAGATATTATTTTATATAAGCCATCAATAAAAGTAAATTATAATTAAGTATAAACTCAAACAACTATGATTGATACTGGAAATACGGCATGGATTACCATGTCAACGATTTTAGTAATGTTTATGACTATTCCAGCCCTTGCTCTCTTCTATGGAGGGTTGGTTCGCTCTAAAAATATTTTAAGTATTTTAATGCAATGTCTTATTTGTACTGCTGTAGGTAGTCTTTTATGGATTGCAATTGGATACAGTTGGGTTTTTGGTACTAATTTACAGGGTACACCTTTTGGATTTTTTATCGGAGGTTATGATAAAGTATTTCTTCATGGTATAACTATACATTCTGTGATTGCAGGGCCAAATATTCCAGAAATTACTTATGTCCTTTTTCAATGTATGTTTGCCGTTATAACTCCAGCGTTGATCATTGGAGCTTTTGCGGAGAGACTTCGATTTCCTTCATTTTTGCTTTTTACGGTTCTTTGGAGCATACTTATCTATTATCCAATGGCTCATTTTGTATGGGGTGGTGGTTGGCTTCAGAAATTGGGAGCCATTGATTTTGCCGGTGGAACTGTAGTACATATTAATGCTGGAATCTCCGCGCTTATTATGGCTTTGCTGTTAGGTAAACGAGCTGATTATAAACCTAATCGCCCTATACCAGCACAGAATGTGCCTTTTGTATTCATGGGGGCAGCTATGTTGTGGCTTGGATGGTTTGGTTTTAATGCAGGAAGTGGACTAACTGCGGGTGGGCTTGATGCCAATGCGTTTCTTGTTACCCATGTTGCAACATGTGCAGCAGCAATAGTATGGATGGTCATTGATTGGGTTTGCAATGATAAACCGACAACTGTTGGTATGTGTACTGGCGCTGTTGCTGGTTTGGTTGCTATTACTCCAGCCGCAGGTAGCGTAGATGTTTTTGGTGCTATTTGCATTGGAAGTATTACAAGTATTATTTGTTATTTTATGGTAGCAGTTGTAAAGCGATATTTTGGATATGATGATGCCCTTGATGCCTTTGGTGTGCATGGCATGGGTGGTATTATTGGATCAATTCTTACTGGCGTTTTTGCTACTAAAATTGTTACCGGAGGACCATGTGGTGCCATTGAAGGTGATTGGCATCAGTTAGGTATTCAAGTTTTGGCAACTTTATTTTCTATTATTTACAGTAGCGTTATTACTTTTATTTTATATAAAGTTATAGATAGAATTATTGGTATGAGAGTTGAATTGAGAGAGGAAGAAGAAGGACTTGATGTATATGAACATAGTGAGAGTGCCTATAATTAGTACTGCCTTTGCATAGGGTGTTACTGCAAGTTATACTCATTCGTGTCTTCTCTTTAATATTAAGCTGGAGACACGAATCTATTTTTAGTTACTTTTAATCTAATCAATGATAGTTTTAATTGTTTAGAATGGTCTTGTCATATTAAAAAACATGCTTTTAGTATAGCTTATTTGAATATTTCCCAAATTTTTCATAGTAAAGATATATTTTTCAATATTGAAAATATTTTTGTCTTTTCGCGCGTATTTCAAAGAAATTGTGT
>DMYZ01000110.1 GCA_003483565.1 Prevotella sp. | reverse complement strand
AATATCAATTAAAGTGTCCCTGACACTGTTTATTTGGCATTCCCTAAGGCTATTTAATTAGTACCTTTTTGCCATTTATAATATACAATCCTTTAGGCAAACTTATCAAGGAACTGCGAGACGCATTGGTCTTCACGATCTGACCATTGATGCTATATACATTAAAAAGGGCCTTGATAGCATCTTCCGAAATATTATGTATACCATTAACTTCACCCAATTGGATATTCAGCGTATTGGTATTTAATTCGTCCAATTGTATATAACTTCTCAAAGCAGGTACAGAGTCGCTGCACAAAGTCATATCCGCAGCAGCAGCATCGTTCTTCAGTGCATATATCTTCTGAGCGGATTTTATGCCGGTAATCGCAGTGTATGTACTTTTCAGACTACCACCATTAAAAGGAATAGGTGAAGTAGTAAAATTGATTATTGTCTCACCATCTGAATGAAAATGAGCTCCTCCTGTGTTGGCAAACATAAGATATGGAACACCCTTCTGGAGTGAGGTTACCTTGTTGAAAATCAGTGTAGTCACACCGCCAACAACTGTTGATGATTTCAACTCATAAGCTATAAGATCCGTGAATGTTGCCACATCAAACGGAAGGACAGTGGTAAAATAGATGGAAGCACGATCGAACACTCTATGAAATGAAGGAGCAATAGTCGTTATCGGAGATATGGCAGTACAAATGTCATGTGTGGTCGCATTGTCATTGAATTGTTCATTAAACTGTATATTATAACCATTGTAACCAGAATTGTCCACTTTCTTCACGACCTCGTTCTTATTTATCTTACCTGCCACAGCAGAAATGATTAGAGCATTAGGATTGGCAGTATTCAAACCAGTACCATTAGGTATGGAAGTCACAGCTGTCATATCATAACAAGAGGCTTTATATTTACAATCTATAGTAGCAAAGTCTGTTGCATCCCATTCACCACTGATCGAAACAATACTATCTGCAGAAGGTGTTGCCACCAATGAAGATGAGGTTGTAGTGAATTCTACTGTTTTGGAAGCTGAAGCATTCCCTGCGGCATCTTTTGCCACCACGCTCATAGAATAAGCTGTATTCGCCTTTAGACCGGTGATTGTATATATGACATCGGTACCACTTGCTCCAGTCACCGTATATGTTTTGCTGTTTGTGACATCAGTAATTGTGTAATTGATAGCAGCTTTGTTATCCGTTGCATTCAGAGTGAACTTGGCTATTGTGGATCCCGGGGTCACCGTGGCTATATTCAATACGGGAGCCTCTGTATCGGGCGCTACATCTTTATAGAAGTATATATTATCTAGATAAAGCAATGTTTTCTGATCACCATTAGCCCATTTTATCTGGAATGTATATTTAAAATTCATATTCGGATTTGCTGCCATATATGAAACTAATGGTATATTCAGGCTGTTCCACTGATTTCCCTTTACATCAAACGTCAGAAGTTTCTCACCACCTTGAGTGATAGGTGTAACACCAATAGTCATATCTTTATCAGGGTAAACATCAAAATGAAGATAGTCCATATCTGACATGTCAAAGGTTGTCTTAAACTCATTACCCAGATAGCCGAAATTAGTGATTTTTTCGACATTATCACCTGTTGTCACCAAATAAGAAGAAATAGCCTCATTTGCGGATCCCCATGTATTAAAGAAATTATCTGGAGCCACAGAGGTGTAATGTTCACTATAAATGGATTTAACATTTGCAGCATCCTGGGTTGGAGTTGGAGCAGAAACAGTTGGCTTAGGCTGGGCGGAAGTAGAGAACGTTACCGTTTTTGCCTCAGAGGCATTTCCATTTGCATCTTTGGCTACGACAGAGTATGAATAAGAGGTTCCGTCAGAAAGTCCTGCGATATTATAGGTTATAGCAGTACCATTAGCACCTGTTGTTGTATATGTCTTTTTATTTGCAGCATCTGTGATGACATAAGTAATGGAACTAATGTTATCCGTAGCTTTCAAATTAAGAGTTACATTATCAGTACCTACTGTCCCAGTTTCTGCTACATCCAATACTGGAGCCTTGGTATCTAAAATGTTAGTCTTGTTACTTCCGAATACTTGAAGTTCATAAAGAGACACGCCATAAACTGTACCAGCTTTCGTGCTATTGAATCTTACAAAACGGACCTGTTTATTATCAGTGGTGTTATTGCAATAACCATAATGTCCACCATTGAATCCACCGAGTTTTGATTCAGAATAAGCATCCGCCCATTTGGTTCCATCAGCAGAAAATTGTATTGTATAGGTATCTGAATTCGCATTCTCAAAGAAAAGATCCACATAATCTATGTCATAATAAGCAGCCAAATCAAGTGTGATAAAGGCATTATAATCGGTGACACTGGCATCGGCTGGTGTACCGCTCACCCAACGGGTTCCGTTGTCTCCATCAACAGCCATTGCTGCAGTGAATCCATTCGTTTCTCCACTTTTATCAACAAGCTTGTTTAAGGCCAGATTATCACCATCGTAGGCATAGACAGAGAATGAAGAAGTCTTGTCACCTAAGGTGGCTGTGATTGTAGAAATACCTTTTGCTGTTGGAGTGAACATCCCGTCAGCGACAGTACCACCTGCTCCTGTCACGTCATAGGTGATTCCGTTGGTTGAATAATTCACGCCATATTGGTCTAAGGATTTAATGGTAAGTGGTATAGGAGTGTTGACCTTAGTACTTGCATTGACACCTGCTGTAGTCGCTGCATTCTTCAATGCGGTTGTAGGGGCTACGCTAAATGTCGTAAGCGTCTGGGATGTGACGTTCATCACACGAAACTCCCAAAAACTATAACCATACACGGTACCACGGGCCAGACCATTAAATTTGATATATCGAGCATTTATTGCATTGGGAAGAGTGAGTGTCTGGGTATAAGGGAAACCAGACAATGTCTGATCTGTAATGGAAGCTATCTTCGTTCCTCCTGTTAAAAAGCCGTCGGCTCCGAGATCATTACCAGCTTCTATCGTAAATGTTTTAGCATAAGCTCCCTCCCACACTATTTGAATAGTGTTGAAATATTTTGCCTGTCCCAGATCGACTTGCCATGTCTGTGGATCGCTTTTATCGGATTCCCAACGGGTTCCCGCATTGTCATCAATAGCCAGGCTGGCATTACCTGATGTGGCTATTGCCGTACCTCCGATAGCTAAATTTTGCGCGGAGACAGTGATTGACGTAATAAACGCCAACAAAAAGAATAATTGTTTTTTCATGATGATATTATTTAATATATGAAAAGAAATTGATTTACTACTTAATTATTTTTGAGACACGACTCGTACCATTAGCATATATTTTCTTTTCTATAAATACACCACGCACGGGATTTGTTATCTCAATGCCTTGAAGATCATAATATTTCATAGACACAACATCTGTGGATCTTTTCATTTCATTGATTCCGGTTGTTTGATTGATTCTAAACCAGTTGAACTTGCATGTAGTGCTCTGCGCACTTCTCACACGCAATTTATGGTCACCTGCAGGAAGATTCACTATCATGCTCTGAGTTGCCCATTTGTCGGTTGCATCAGTCATGCCTGTTTCTGGAAATACATTTTCTCCAACATTAATCCCATCACAAAAGATCTGAAACTTAGGATCGAAGAGAAACTGCTCGCTTGACAGACGAAATGAAATCTCATATTCACCTGTTTCTGGAATATGAACCATATAGTCCGTATACGAACCTATATCAAAAGAACCAATCTGTATTTTTTGAGAACTTTCAGCATCGCTATTCAACTCCAGCGACAAACCTACTGAATTTACATAATCTTTAGCTGCTATAATCTCACCAACAGGATGATAATAGGTGGAATCAAAAGAAGACATGTTCAAATAGATAACGCCCAACTGTGACAATGTACCGATAGCAGGCTTGTGCGTAAGCATACTCTGATTGATAAGCAAACGATAATAAGGAGCCGAAGCAGAACCTTTGGCCTTAAACCATGCATAGCGGGCAACCATAGGACTTAACTCCAAAGCCTGGACTTTCTGCACCATTGTGCTGAGTTGAGTGAGTGAATCAACAGTTCCTTCCCATGCACAAAATTCAGTAAGCCAGACCTGCTTTTTATATTTCTTTGCAAAATGCTCTATATAGTTCATCATAGCTGTTGAACTGTTCATATAACAATGAAGCGCCAAATAATCAAATTTTGCAGTAGGATAAGCTGCAAGGAATGCATCCATCCAAGCTTCGGGCTGATATGTAACGCCGTCATTTATCGGACCGTCTGTATAATTAAGTGCTGGAGCTACTATTTTCAGATTAAAATCTGCAGCTATCTTCTCGACCTTAGGCCATGCCGCTGCTGCCTGTGAGGGGGTCATGTTGGACTGTGAGGCGAAGTTTGGTTCATTAAAACCAAGTATATACTTTACACCTGGATGGGATCTAATATATGCACGCAGAGATGCCTCATCAAAATTTCCATTCCAACACATTGGAACAAATTCCATATTTTTGTCAGTACCGAAATTATCAATAACATAGGATGAAGGAGTAACTCCCCAATCATAAGCCCATGCAACACCTGAAGACAGGGACTGGACCTCAGCCTCATTGTTAAATGCATTCTCGCCAACGCCACGCTTTTCGCTTTTTTTCATTTGAGCTACAGCTGGTATGGCAAGCATAATTAATAAAAGTAAAAATAATTTTTTCATCGTATATCACTTCATAAAGTTATTACATTTATATTCGTATGTGCACATGCACAACAATTTCTACGTTAATCTGCTTTCGTGAGCATGATTATATTCTGAGCAGAAGACTTCTGATAAGCTCTAACATAGTCAATATACATCTATGTATCACGATTATAAAATGCAGAGATACTACCAAGTTTGAGTATTCCGGTAAAATAACTACCAAAACAGCCAAATTATAGATAAGAAAAACATTATGCCGGAAATAACGTTCTATGGACCACTGATTGATTGCATCTTCTACCCCAAGCTGAAATAGTATTCTTGTCACAGCCAAGATACATCTTTATTGTCTTGTACGTCCATTCAATAGTGAAGAGATGGAATTCTTCATCCTGTATGCAGGCATATACAATGCCAAGCATAATTGAGGTGCTGTCCTTTACCATTATAATATCCCTAATGGTAAGCTCCATTGAAATAATAAGCCTGAGAGCCAGACTTGATACCTTCGGTATTAACCATCTCGACAATATCGATTTCACCACAACGAGACCATCCTACATCAATATAATTACTACCTAGCAAAAAAAGTAGGGCACAGACCATTTGCAGTGACAGGCATTTTGATGTACGGCTCTATCTTACCGTATATGAAAAATACGTTCTGTTCCAAATTAATACGTGCTGAAGTAAATGGATTACTATCTTTCTCTATGGAATTCTCAGCCGTGGCTATCATGGGGATGACCACAGCTAAGAATAATGTTATATAGACATTTTTTAATGCCATCTTATTTTACTATAATTTTTTTAGTACCTGTACTTGTCTTGACTATATAAATACCACAACGATTCATGTCACTTACTTTGCGTCCACTGATATCAAAAATCTGCGTAGGATGAGTTTCTGATTGGATTTGAGTATCATTGATTCCTGTGGTGACTTTCTTGTAGAAAAATATACCATCTAACTGTAATTCAGTACCAGAGGTACCACCACTCAACACTGAGAACACATTACTTATATAATTGGAAGGATTGATAAACACAGGATTTGCCAGTTTGTCAATCACACTCATTGGTATATCAAAACTGTACCACTCACCATCACGTTTATAATCGCCCAACATCATGTAAGTCTTGGCATTGTCCACAAAAGTCGTATTACCTATCGTAAAGTGAGCATCACCTATTCCTATGGCATGAGGTGCATGAGTAGACGTGTCAGAACCTTTCATGGCAAAGTGCAAATAATAGCTACCGTCTATCATTGACAGATCTTTGCCATTACCTGCAGAGGATGCATAACCGAGACCTGACCAGCCTATTGAATTAACTATAAAGTCATTGTAAGACTCTGTCTGACCAAAGGAATTTACACCACTGGAAGTTTTGGATGTATAGGTATCGTTCCAGACATAGAGGAAATTCTTTGTGTCGTCTACAGTATAATCAGCCTTTATCTTACCGGACATGGATTCTTTCTCTGCTGTGCCTATATCGACAAGAACATAATCTTTAGTGTTTGCAAAATCGAATGTGGAAACACCTTTATCATTAAGCGACTTGCTTCCATAAAGACCTAGTTCAGACTCTTGTGGAGGATCGATATTTGAATGTTTCTTAAAGAAAAAAATATTGTCATATTGAAGTTCTGTACCAGAAATGCCCCCGCTTAGAAGTGAGACTACATTGCTTATATAAGCTTTTACACCTCCATCAGCATCTTTAAATACAGGACTGGCAAGATTTTTAATGACTGAAAATGGTATGTCAAAACTATACCAATTGCCATCACGTCTAAAATCACCAAGAATAACAGAACCGTCTATAGAAGCTTCACCTAAAGTAAACTTAGCAGAGCCTACGCCTATAGCATATGAAGCATGCTTTATTACATCATTACCTTTAAGTGAGATATGAAGATAATATGAATTGTCGAGCATCGAGAGATCTTTACCATTACCTGCAGAGGATGCATAACCGAGACCTGACCAACCGACTGAATTAACTGTAAAAAAATTGTAAGGCTCTGTCTGACCAAAGGAATTAATACCTTCTGATGTCTTTGATGTATAAGTATTGCTCCATACATAGAGAAAGTTCTTCGTATTATCTACAGTATAATCAGCTTTAATATTAGAACCCATAGCTTCTTTTACAGAAGGGCTGACATCAACAAGCACATAATCATAACCATCTTTGAAGTTAAATGTAGTGTTGCCATTATCATCCAATGATTTATATCCATAGTCTCCAAGCGCTGTCGTATTATCTGTTGTAGGCACATAAGGTGTTTTTGTTGGATTTTTATAGAAGAATATATTATCAAACTGAACCTCTGTCCCACTAATGCCGCCACTAAGTAATGCAAAGACATTACCAATATAAGCATTTGCACCACCATCAGCATCTGGGAATATTGGATTGGCAAGAGCTTTCAACATCTTTACAGGAATATCAAAGCTACACCAACGCCCATCACGTTTGTAATCCCCCAATAATTTGTAAGTATTACCATTATCATTAAAAGCTGAAGCTCCAATAGAAAATTTAGCATTACCAATCCATACAGAATTTGTACTATGTACAAGCAGATCTGTGCCACGCATAGAAAAATGCAGGAAATAATCGTCATCCAACATGCTCAAGTCTTTTCCACTCCCTGAAGGAGAAGCATAACCGAGACCTGACCAACCTGCATTACCTACAGTGAAGTCATTATACTTTTCATTTTGTCCAAAAGAGTTTATACCGTTTGAAGTTTTCGAAGCGTATGTATTTTCCCATATATATAAGAAATTTTTCGTATCATCTACACTATAGTCAGCTTTTATCTTACCGGCCATAGCTTTCTTTACGGATGGACTTACATCTACAAGCACATAATCTTTGGAATTTGTAAAATCGAATGCACTTGTACTGTCAGCATTAAGTGATAACGAACCATAATCACCAAGTTTTGTATCATTATCTTTAGTATCGGTTGAATCCTTAGGAGTCGTTGAACCGTCAGGAGTCGTGTAATCTTTTGCATCTGACTGTTGATAGGCACGCACGTAATCAACATACATCTTGGCATCACCATTATTGAGTGCTGTTATGTCATCGTCGTTATATATGCCTGTTACACTGCCTCCTACAGCAACATTGAATAATAGAAAAAACTGTTTGTGAAAATAACGACCGGACGAGTTTTGCGCACTCATATCATTAATATTCATTTCGAAATAAGGAGATTCACCAGGATTTTTGTCAAGATCCAGATACATACTCGCCTTATTATCATCCCAGATTAAGGTAAACAGATGAAACTGACCATCCTGCAAACTATATGGAGAGGTATAACCCTTAGCATACATAGGATGATTGCCACCTGAATAAGGTCCCCAATGCATCGCTCCATCAATATATTTCTCTTGAGTTCCAGCAGAGATACCCTCACGATTTCCAGCCTCAAGTATATCCATTTCGCCACAATAAGGCCATGACACACCTGTATTCAGATCATTTCCCATCATCCAAAAGGCAGGCCAAAGACCATTTGCGGTCTTTGGCATCATGATACGTGCCTCTATCTTACCATGTTTGAAGGCAACTTTTCCCATTGAATTAACACGACCAGAAGTAAAACTCTTACCACCAAAACTCTCTTTTTTAGTAGTTATAATCATACATTTCTCACCTGAAGTAGGTTCTGTGCCGACCGTAACATTTTCACTTCGATAATATTGCAATTCATTATTGCCACCACCATTTCCATTTACCTCCGTATTCCATGCCTTAGTATTAAGAGTTGTACCATTGAACTCGTCGCTCCAAACAAGTTCATAACCATTTGTTGCTCCACTCTGAGGCGAGTCATCAGTCATAGCCACCATCGGAGCAGCTATGGCCGACAACATCGATAGATAAACTAATCTTATATTTATATTCATATTTAACAATTAGGATATATATTATTTAACAGAAACCTTTTTTACGCCGTCATTCGTCTTGACTATATAAAGACCTGTCTTATTCATGTTCCTAACTTTACGACCCTGAATGTCATAAATAGCTTTAATTTTTTTACTATTTTCTGTTGTCACATCATTGATAGCCGTTGTTGATTTACGATAAAAGAATATTCCGTCAAGTTGAAGTTCTGTTCCTGTTACACCGCCGCTTAATGTCCAAAAAACATTGCTTACATAAGCCGTAGCGCCACCACTAGAGGTTTCAAAAACACCAGTAGCATCAACCGTATTCAATCTTTTCAACACACTGAAAGGAATATCAAAGCTATACCATTCACCATCACGTGGATAATCACCAAGCACTTTATAAGAAGCACCATTGTCTACAAAGGCTGAAGTACCTATGGTAAATTTAGCCGTACCTATTCCGATAGCGTGAGAGGCATGAGCTGAAGCATCAGTACCTTTCATGGCAAAATGGAGTATGTAACTATCATCGAGCATACTCAAATCTTTACCGTTTCCCTTAGATGAGGCAAATCCTAAGCCAGACCATCCCACAGAGTTGACGGTAAAATCGAGCCAGCCTTCGGCTTGTCCAAAAGAATTGATACCGCTAGTTTCATGTCCTGTATAGGTATTATTCCACACATAGAGAAAATTTTTGGTATCATCAACTGTATAATCAGCCTTGATCTTAGAAGCCATAGCCTCTTTTTCAGCATCACCTACATAAATAAGGACATAGTCCTTTGAATTAGTAAAATCGAAAGTAGACTCACCGTTTGCATTTAATGATGCCGATGAATATTGTGCATCAGCTACATTAGGAACTAATAACGCCAAAGTTAACAAAGACGCCGCTACAGTAATTTTTTTCATGTTCTTAAT
>DMYZ01000164.1:3025-3596 GCA_003483565.1 Prevotella sp. | reverse complement strand
AAACGTACCATCACCAAAGAAGATTATCTGCGTCCTATACCACAATCTCAGATTGATGCCATGCAGATGACTCCTGATGAATTGAAGAAATTTCAAAACCCGGGATATTAAAGAATAAATATCCCATAAACAAAAAAGGGGCTGCATCATTTGATGCAACCCCTTTTTATTTTATAAATCCAAAATAGGTACAAACATTCCGGATTATAACTATTTTATTCTTCTACGCTAAAATCTTCCTTGCCGACACCACACTCAGGGCAAACCCAATCATCAGGAAGATCCTCAAATGCTGTTCCGGGAGCGATACCGTTATCCGGATCACCTACAGCTGGGTCATAGACCCACCCACATACATCACAAACGTACTTTTTCATAATTGTTCTTATTAAAGGTTAGTATTTGATTACTTGAAATATCTCTTGTAGAGACCGATGAAACCTGCGGCATGACGAGCTTCGTCCTTTGCCATCTCATGAATGGTGTCATGAAGCGTATCATTCCCTTCTGCCTTGGCTTTCTTTGCCATGGCAAACTTCTCGGCACAGGCTTCCTTCTCTGCTGTGATACG
>DMYZ01000164.1:2087-2842 GCA_003483565.1 Prevotella sp. | reverse complement strand
CTGCATTCACCGGCGAAAGTATCCTTGCAATGCTTGATCAATTCTTCAGAAACACCTTCCTTGTAAGCAGCACCAAGATAATGCACTGTTGCAAAACTGAAATCCTCATCAGCATTATCTTCCAGTTCCTTAAACTTGCTCTTCGGAGCCTTGCAAACCGGACACTGATCAGGAGCTTCTTCACCTTCATAAATGTAACCACATACTGTGCAAATAAATTTCTTTTTCATAATGATTTATATTTTTAATGTCTTTGTATATTGTTTTTAATTCTTATGATGCAAAGATATAATAAAATTTTATTCCCTCCAAATAAATTTGTAATTATTTCAATTATTATTTGTAATTATTTTAAATCGAGTCATTTGTTACATCTCCGTTCCCATCAGAGAAACGCCTATTGTAGCAGGAAATTTATGTGTTTTATTGGTACCCAGATTACGCACATACCCTTTATGGATATAAGCAGGGAAATGTATCTCCCCTGTTCCATTTGTTGACACCACAGCCAGTCCGACATAATATTTATGCTTCTTGAGCAATCTCACATCCTCCTTCAGTTTGGCAACATAATCCATATCTTTATCTTTGTCATTGAACTTGATATATAAAGGTTCATGCAAGACCGGCACGAACTTCCCGTCAGTTACATCATAGATGATGATGCGAATAGTACACGTTGTATATGTGCATTTCTCCATCTTAAATCCAACATCCCGTACTTGGCAGTCATGCTTCTCCGACAGGATAGGTCC
>DMYZ01000164.1:0-1860 GCA_003483565.1 Prevotella sp. | reverse complement strand
ACCGTTATATCAGATAACTCCTGCACCCTTTCTGCAAGATGCACCGTCAGTTTACCTTCCTTATATAAGGAATAAGGGACCTTGATACCATGGTAACTGATATGTGAGAATACCATATCCGAAGTATGACCATAAGGAATTGTCAAATCAAAATTGCCATTCAAGTCGGAAAAGAAAAAGAGACTGTCTACCTTAATACTGACATACTCAACGGGAGTACCCTCTTGGCTGAGCACCTTACCCGTTACATGAATCTGCGATGATGCGTGCAAGGAAATGAAAACGAACGCACAGATTCCCAATAGATATCTTTTCATAATTAAATTGTTTTAGTGCCGACATCATCACTTGCATGATATAATAGTGCAAGCCTTCTGATTTTCGACAAAAAGAATATAGTTTTTAAATTGCTGTACAAAAATAAGAAAAAGTCAAGCACTCAGCAAGCACGATTAACAGAAAGATACCTATTCGCTCTATTAGAACCAGATTATTATAATTTTTACCATTTTAATAACAAGAATAAATGTTTGCACGACAAGGGTATCTGTACCCGGCAACCATATATACAGAAAATAGAAAGATAAGTTGAATAAATCGAAGTATTCGTTGAAAGAAACAATGCTGAAATAAACCTTCCTGATCCGTCAACGTCAAAAAGGAAAGAAAAACAATATTAATTTTAAATCAAACCTTTATGAAAAAATTTATTTTAACATTCGTAGCTCTCTTGTCAATGACAATGGCTATGGCACAGAATGACAACAGTAATCAACAGGCATCCAAGCAAATGACAGCCGAGAAAATGACAATGATAATGACCGACAAACTCGGGTTGAACGATGCCCAGAAAACTGCGGTTGAAGCATTAAACAAGAAATACCAAGATCTGTTCGAACGTCCCATGCGTGGTCATAGACCTCAGGGAATGGACCCCAACAACAATGCGGGTCCCGCACAACGTCCTGAAATGACTGACGAGATGAAAGCCAAGATGAAGGAGCATATGGCTAAAAGAAGGGAATATGAAAACCAATTGAAATCTATCCTCTCAGACAGCCAGTATCAAACGTATCAGAAAATGATGCCAGGACGAGGCCACGGTGAACATAACTGGACAAAGAATTTCAACCAGCCTTCAGATAATCAATAAGAAGTAAGTACTTCATTCTTTATGGTAAGGTGTTGTTTTTATTAAATACCATACCCTCTATATAAAAACATCCCTGCTCTGAAATGATAAGAGCAGGGATGTTTATGTTTAAGGTCTCCGGTACAGAGCCTCCGGAAAAAGATTTCATTTAAATATCAAGTTATAATATTTTATTTATTCGGGCTGAATTCTACATTTGCAACAATTCTCACCTCATTGCTTATCATTGCCTCCGGGAATTTAGGTCCCAGGTCATAATCCGAACGCTTCACTAATCCCGTTACCTGGAAACCGGCAGTAGTATGTTTGTTCATCGGGTTGATTACCTTTCCGAAGAATACGGCACTCAGTCTGATCGGTCTGGTTATTCCGTGAAAAGTGAGGTTACCATAGATATATCCTTTCTTGGCACTTAACTTTACCAATTTGGTACTTTTAAAGGTCAGTGTCGGATATTTCTCGGCATCAAAGAAATCAGCTGATCTCAAATGATTGTCACGAGGCGTTACATCCGTGTTGATACTGGCCACCTTAGCTGTCAAAGTAATTTTTGCATCACTGTAATCCGGCTTTGACGTAACGACGGTTGCACTGAAATCAGAGAACCGCCCGTCTATTTCAGAGATCAGAAGATGCTTTACTATGAATCCTAATCTTGAATGCTGAGGATCATTTGTCCATGTTGTCTGTGCGCTTGCTGCTAATGC
>DMYZ01000231.1 GCA_003483565.1 Prevotella sp. | reverse complement strand
TTTTTTGCATTACCCTCGTAACTTTTTTGTAATATGCTATTAATCAGCAATTTATAAATGTTAAACAAGTGTTAATTTTTAAACAAATACTAGATTAAGCTATCAAAAAGGAAAGAATAAGGATTAGCCAAAAGGCTAATCCTTATTCTTTATCTCAAAAAAGAATTTTAATATTCACCCCATGCCTTAATATCAATATCATCCAAACTTAAAGTACAAAATGCATTGATAAAGGCACTGGCCAAACGACTGTTAGTAATTAGAGGAATATTCAGATCAATAGCAGCACGCCGTATCTTATAACCATTAGTCAGCTCATTGCTGGTAAGGTTTTTAGGAATATTGACAACCATATCAATATTCTTCTTATGAAGCATATCAAGGGCTTGAGGTTGTTTATCCGCTTCAGACGGCCAATATACCAAAGTATTTTCTATACCATTTTCAGCAAGATACTTGCTAGTACCAGGGGTAGCGAAAAGTTTATAACCATGTTGGATTAACTGTTTAGCAGCATCAAGCATGTCAGCCTTTTGATGAGCTCCACCTGTAGACAACAAGACATTCTGTTTAGGAATACGCTGTCCAACACTGAGCATACTCTTCAACAGAGCTGTATTTGTATCATCACCCAAGCAACCGACTTCACCTGTTGAGCTCATATCCACCCCCAATACAGGGTCAGCTTTCTGAAGACGATTAAAAGAGAACTGACTAGCCTTGATACCTACATAATCCAAATCAAATAAATTCTTCTCCGGTTTTTCTACAGGAAGACCAAGCATCACTTTCGTTGCCAATTCAATCAAGTTAATCTTCAGGACTTTACTAACGAATGGAAAAGAACGGGAAGCACGCAAGTTACATTCTATAACAAGGATTTCATTTTCACGAGCCATATACTGAATATTAAAAGGCCCGCTAATATGAAGTTCTCTGGCAATTTGCCGACTGATACGCTTAATGCGACGTACGGTTTCTACATATAATTTTTGAGGAGGGAACTGAATTGTTGCATCACCAGAATGAACACCTGCAAATTCGATATGCTCGCTGATAGCATAAGCTAGAATGTCACCATTTTTGGCAACTGCATCCATCTCTATTTCTTTAGCATGTTCAATAAACTTGCTCACCACTACTGGGTGATCCTCACCGACATTTGCTGCCAACTGGAGGAATCGCTTCAATTCATCTTCATTAGAGCAAACATTCATCGCCGCTCCGGAAAGGACATACGAAGGACGCACAAGAACAGGGAAACCGACTCTCTTGACGAAGTCATCAATATCAGCCATGCTGGTCAATGCACTCCACTCCGGCTGATTAATATTATTACGGGTAAGCATAGCAGAGAATTTAACACGGTCCTCTGCATTATCAATATCCTTAGCAGCTGTACCCAAAATAGGAACATTTTCCTGATCAAGGAACATTGCCAGATTATTAGGAATCTGCCCACCTGTACTTACGATAACTCCATGAGGATTTTCAAGATCTATGATGTCCATGACACGCTCAAAAGAAAGGTCATCAAAATACAAACGATCACACATATCATAGTCAGTGCTTACTGTCTCAGGATTATAATTGATCATCACAGAACGATATCCCGCCTTACGGATCGTATTCAAAGCCTGTACACCACACCAGTCAAACTCAACAGAACTGCCTATTCTATATGCACCACTACCAAGAACTATCACTGACTTGTGGTCATTCTCATAATTGATATCACTCTTCACTCCTAAATAAGTAAAGTACAGATAATTTGTCTGAGCCGGATACTCGGCTGCAAGAGTATCAATCTGCTTTACAACAGGTAAGATGCCATAACTCTTTCTGAGGTTACGGACAACCAGCATAGCCTTGTGTTTATTTTTAATCTCATCATCCAGATGCACTGCACGAGCAATTTGGAAATCTGTAAAACCATAAACTTTAGCTTCACGAAGAATATCTATACCAAGAACATTAACAGAAGTAAACTTTTTAAGTTTTTCATCAATATCTATAATATGCTTCAGTTTCTGCAAAAACCACTTGTCTATTTTCGTCAATTCATGAATCTGGTCGACAGTATATCCCTTATGCATAGCTTTAGAGATAACAAAGATACGCTTATCTGTCGGTTCCCGAAGAGCAGCATCAATATCATCTATCTCCAGCTCTTTATTTTCAACGAAACCATGCATTCCCTGTCCTATCATGCGAAGTCCCTTCTGAATGGCTTCCTCAAAGGTACGTCCTATAGACATAACCTCACCTACAGATTTCATTGAAGATCCCAGTTCACGGTCAACACCACGGAATTTAGATAAATCCCAACGAGGAATCTTGCAGACAACATAATCAAGAGCCGGTTCAAAGAAAGCTGATGTAGTCTTTGTCACCGAATTCTTCAGTTCGAAGAGCCCATATCCCATTCCGAGTTTTGCTGCAACAAAAGCCAAAGGATAACCTGTAGCTTTAGAAGCCAAAGCCGAAGAACGACTCAGACGAGCATTCACTTCAATAACACGATAGTCCTCACTATTGGGATCAAAAGCATACTGAACATTACATTCTCCAATGATGCCGATATGACGAACGATATTAATAGAAAGGGCACGCAGTTTATGATATTCACTATTAGATAAAGTCTGCGACGGCGCTATAACGATACTTTCCCCAGTATGAATACCCAGTGGATCAAAGTTTTCCATATTACATACCGTAATACAGTTATCAAAGCGGTCACGTACTACTTCATATTCTATTTCCTTCCATCCTTTAAGGCTCTTTTCCACAAGGACCTGAGGAGAAAAAGAGAAAGCTTTCTCTGCCAGCTTATTTAATTCTTCTTCATTATCAGCAAAACCGGATCCAAGTCCTCCAAGTGCATAAGCAGCACGGATAATAACAGGATAACCAACTTCCTTTGCAGCCTTTCGTGCCTGCTGAATATTTTCGCAAGCTTCACTTCTAATAGTTTTAACGTTGATTTGATTCAACTGTTCTACGAAAAGTTCGCGATCCTCTGTATTCATGATAGCCTCTACAGGGGTACCAAGAACTCTCACATTATATTTCTTAAGAATGCCGCTACGCTCCAATTCTACACCACAGTTCAAAGCAGTCTGTCCACCAAAAGAAAGCAGGATGCCATCAGGATGTTCTTTTTGAATGACACGCTCCACAAAATAAGGTTGAATAGGTAAAAAATAAATTTGATCTGCAACTCCCTCAGAAGTTTGCACCGTAGCAATATTAGGGTTAATTAAAACCGTTTCGACTTTTTCCTCACGCAATGCTTTCAAAGCCTGAGAACCAGAATAATCAAATTCACCAGCCTCACCAATTTTCAGAGCTCCAGAACCAAGGAGAAGCACTTTCTTTATATTTTCGTCTTTCATATAATGATTTCTTTATAGAACTAATAACTCATTTAGCCATTTTTACGCCATGGCTTATTTCAAGGTTTCAACAAACTTGTCAAAGAGGAATTCCGTATCAACAGGACCAGCACAAGCCTCAGGATGGAACTGGCTGCTAAACCAAGGATTTTCTTTATGTCGGATACCTTCATTTGAACCATCATTCATATTAACAAAGAGTTCCTCCCAATCCTTTCCTAAGGTCTGTGCATCTACAGCATAACCATGATTCTGTGTTGTAATATAACAATGATTAGTCCCGATAAGTCTTACTGGCTGATTTTGACTACGATGGCCATACTTCAGTTTGTATACGGTAGCTCCTCCCGCCTTTGCAAGGAGCTGATTACCCATACAAATGCCACAGATAGGTTTGCGGCTTGCATTCATCTGCTTTTGTATTATTCTGACAGCATCCATACACATATCAGGATCACCAGGACCATTCGTCAGAAAGAGACCATCAAAGTCCATACCAGTATAATCATAGTTCCAAGGTACACGGATAACTTCGACACCTCTTTTAATAAGACAACGTATAATATTAGCTTTCACTCCACAATCGACAAGCACGACCTTTTTACCGGCGCCCTCATTATACCTGATAATCCCTTTACAACTAACCTGATCAACAAAATTTACTCCTTCATATTGAGCATCAGGAATATTCTCAGGTTCATCATCAAAAAGGATCTTGCCCATCATTACCCCATGCTCACGAAGCACTTTAGTCAACTCACGAGTATCAATTCCGGTAATGCCTGGCACATGTTCACGTTTAAGCCAATCTGCAAGGCTTTCAACAGCATTCCAATGACTATATTCCTGACTATAATCACTGACAATGAGTGCTGAAGCGTAAATTTTATCACTCTCCATATAGGTAGGCAGCCCATTTTTCGCAATCGTAAATGGTGGCACACCATAATTTCCTACCAAAGGAAAAGTAAGTGTCATCAACTGTCCTGCATAAGATGGATCCGTAAGACTCTCCGGATACCCCATCATAGCAGTGTTAAATACAACTTCTCCGGCAACAGGAGCATCATAACCAAAGCTCTTGCCGTGGAATTTTGTACCGTCTGATAAAACTAAAGTTACGTTTTTCATTTATCTTTAATATTCAGTGTTTCTTAAATTGTTTTGTAGAATTTCTCAAAATAGCTGATAAAAGCTTTATTACAGCTGCTGGTTCCTCCTGGAGTCGGATACTTACCTGTAAAATACCAATCACCGGTATGTTCCGGGATAGCAGACCGTAAACCTTCCAGACTCTGATAGATAACCTCTATAGGAGTCTTTACTCCTTCCGGGCGAAGCATTTCAACAATCTTCTCATTTATTTCATCTACAGTAAATGGTTCATAAATACCTCGTACGGCATTCTGCATTTCTGTCTTGGATTTTTTAAGTTCACTAAGACTTTGCTTATATACCTCCTCTATCACATGCTCCATACCTCTGTCCTTAAGCAACTGGATAGCTGCACGGAACACACAGAACTCTTCCAGACGAGACATATCTATGCCATAATAATCAGGATAGCGTATCTGAGGAGCAGAACTTACCATAACCATTTTTTTCGGATGCAAGCGATCTAGAATACGTAAAATACTTTCCTTAAGGGTTGTGCCCCTGACAATACTGTCATCTATTACGACCAGATTGTCCACATAAGGTTTGATACATCCATAAGTGATATCATAAACATGACTGGCCAGATCATTTCGAGAATCACTTTCAGAAATAAAAGTGCGCAGTTTTATATCTTTCCATGCCACTTTCTCTGAACGAACAAAATTACTAAGAATATTTTCCAGTTCCTCATGAGTAGGCCTATGGTCAAGATTCTCTATCTTCTTAATTTTCTGTTCATTCATATATTCCTTAAAACCATCAAGCATACCATAATAAGCTACTTCAGCTGTATTAGGAATATAGGAAAATACAGTATGGTTTATATCATAGTCTACAGCTTTTAAGATAGGCTGAGTAAGTTGCTTTCCAAGCTTTTTACGTTCCTTATAAATATCACGGTCAGAACCACGGCTAAAATAAATACGTTCAAAAGAACAGGCACTTTTTTTTGCAGGAACAAGAATTTGTTCTTTAGAGAAATCACCGTTTTTATTCACCATTAAGGCTTCACCTGGTTCTAATTCCTGAATATCTTCATACTCTAAATCAAATGTTGTCTGGAGTACAGGACGTTCGCTGGCAACAACAAAGATCTCATCATTCTTATAATAGAAAGCAGGGCGTATTCCCCAAGGATCCCTCATTGCAAACATTTCACCCGATCCTGTAAGACCGCTGACAACATATCCGCCATCAAAGTCCTTCATCGAGGTTTTGAGCACATTGCTCATCTTCACATGATTCTCAATATATTCTGTAATAGATGTATCCTCTAGACCGAGATTCTTAGCCTCAATAAAGTTGCGTTCCACTTCTCTGTCAAGGCGATGTCCCATTAATTCCAACAGTATATAAGTATCACTGTAAATACGTGGGCACTGTCCTTGTTTAGTAAGCTGGTTAAAGATTTCATCGACATTTGTCATATTGAAATTTCCACAAAAGCACAAGTTTTTTGCACGCCAGTTATTTCTTCTTAAAAAAGGATGTGTGTACTGGATACCGCGCTTACCCGTTGTAGAATAACGAAGATGCCCCATATACAATTCTCCAGCAAAAGGGAGATTATCCTTTGCATAATTAGCATCCGAGAGCATACTTGGATCAAACTCCTTGTACTCATCATTAAGATTACTGAATATTTCAGTAATAGCATTGCTTCCCATAGCTCTCTCGCGAAACATGTATTCTTTTCCGGGGGCTGAATCCAGTTTAACACATGCCATACCAGCACCCTCCTGCCCACGGTTATGTTGTTTCTCCATCATAAGATAGAGTTTATTCAAACCGTATTTCCAGGTTCCGTACTTCTGCTGGTAATACTCAAAGGGTTTAAGCAATCGTATCAATGCGACGCCACAGTCTTCGTGTAATGGTTCCACTCTTTAGTATTTTTAACAAATAAATAAATTCTGTTCAGTTTTGTACTATTACAGTACCGTATATATACAGACGGAGTCTGTTACTCAAGAGAAACAGACTTCGCCATATTTTCAGTTTTATCAACAATAATTTTATTGTAAGCAACTGTATAACTAAGAAATACCAGGAAGGGGGATATTCCCCCCACAGAGCCAAAGCCCATAATATTGTCAGAGCATCCACCTGAACATTGAAGGTATTGATGCCCTTGCAGTCCAATTGGATGATTTTTCCGTTTAACAGAATATTCCACAGCTCTGTACATATTTTATTTATATAAAATCTTTTCTTAAAAATATCATCTTACGATATTCACAATTAATGCCGCCAATGAAGTCAAGATACTAACCACAGAGAACCAAATTGTCGTTGAACTGCCAATAGCAGAATTTCTTGCCTGAACTGCATTAGGCTGAACATAAATGATATCATTCTGCTGAAGATAATAATAAGGAGAATTAATCAATCTGGCATCATTCAAATTCAATCGATGAACACTCTTCTCACCGCTAGCATCCTCCCGAATAAGCATAACATTATTGCGTTTACCATAAATAGTAAGATCTCCGGCAGAAGCAAGTGCTTCAATAATGCTCATCTTCTCAGTTGTTACCGGAACGACCCCCGGCCGAGCCACCTCGCCCAATACTGTAACACGATAACTCGCCATTCTTACTGTCACTATTGGCGTTTCCTGTTTGGCAAGGTAAGGAGCTATTTTAGTCTTGATCATATCCTCGCACTGAGTCTTCGTCAATCCTACAACATGCAATTTACCAACAATAGGGAAATTAATATTTCCATCATTATCTACCAGATATCCTTGCAAAGAACCACCACCTGTACTCAACTGTCCAGATGTTCCAATAGTATTCGAAACAGAAAGATTAAATGGAGACGCAGCCTCTGGATCGGTCGTAATGACCGTAATTGTCAGTTGGTCCTTAGGCATAATTTTCGCATCATAAAGCATTTTAGATGCTGCCAGATTCACGGAATCAATATTTTGGAAATAAGCTACTTGTTGACTGCTAGAACAACTGTCCATAGACAGAATCAAAGCAAATAGGATTACGAAGAAAAAAATCAGTTTTTTCATACCTTGTCAAAAATTCATTTTGTCGTTGCAAAAATACATCAAATTTCTTAAAACAGCAAATGTTTGAACAATAATTTGCATCTTCCGCATTTATTCCACATAAAGAACCAATCCCTTCAAATATTCACCTTCAGGATGGTAAATATTAATAGGATGGTCAGCAGGCTGATGCAATTGATGTAAAATTCTAACTCTGCGCTTGGCCTGAGCTGCAGCTGTAAAAACAGCTGCACGGAACTGATCTTTATTGACAGCCTGACTACAACTAAAAGTAAAGAGTATTCCGCCATGCTTAATGCGCTGCAACCCTTTATAGTTTAATCGGATATATCCCTTCAGTGCATTATGCAGGGCACTTCTATGCTTGGCAAATGCAGGAGGGTCAAGGATTATCAAGTCATATTTATCATCATGTTCATCCATATATTTAAAAGCATCCTCACAATAAGCTTGATGGCGGTTATCACCGGGGAAATTCATTTCTATATTAGCATTAGTCAGTTCTATTGCCTTAGCACTGCTATCCACACTATGTACAAGTTCAGCCCCTCCCCTCATGGCATAAACAGAAAAGCCTCCTGTATAGCAGAACATATTCAGCACACTTCTGTTTTTTGAATATTTTTCAAGCAAAGAACGGTTTTCTCTTTGATCAACAAAGAAACCCGTCTTTTGGCCTTTTAGCCAATCTATATGAAACTTTAGATTATTTTCGATTGCTACATTATCAGCATCTCCTCCATAAATAAAACCATTTTCCTGTTCCACGTTAGCTTTAAAAGGCAATGTCGTCTCGCTTTTATAAAATACATTCTGTATTCGTCCATCCATAATTTTCACCAAAGCATCACATACATCATGTCTGTTCACATGCATACCTACGCTATGAGCCTGCATTACAGCAGTCTTACCATAACAGTCTATAACCAAGCCAGGAAGGTTGTCACCTTCTCCGTGAACTAAACGATAAGTATTATTGTTAGGATTATCAGCCAAGCCAATAGCGATGCGCATCTTCAATGCTGATTTCAGATATTCTTCCCAAAAAGCAGAATCAATCACGATATCCTGAAAACTGAGAACACGAACAGCAATACTACCTTTCTGATAATGTCCTACAGCTATAAAATCCCCATCAGAAGTAATAACTCTTACGGTATCACCTTCTATAATCGTCTCGTCCATATGGTGAATAGCACCACTGAATATCCACGGGTGAAAACGTTTTAAGGAATCGTCCTTACCTCTTTTTAAATAGATACTTTTATAATTGCTCATTTTTCTTATTTTTATTTTTTGTACGAGACTCCGTTATAATATCTTCATTACGAACTACTTTGGCTGCAGCCGTATCAACATCAGAAGCGGCATCAACAATTTTCTTCACAGGCGCTGGATCCGGCACTACAACTAAATCAAAATTACGAGTTTCGAGAAGTCTTTTTAACTCATCATAAATTTGTATGCAGGTCCAGGCATCTGTAGCAGCGTAAAGTTTCTGGTTGTCTTTAAGTATATCAGACTCCCAGTTCGTTAAACGCTGAGCTTTGCTTATTTTTTGATGAAAAAGATTAGCATATAATTTTTGAAGGCTCTTATCTTCTATTCCTACTTCAGGAGCCAAGGTCTGCAATTCAACAAAATTTCCAGGCGTGAATTCTCCCAAGCGGTGAAGTCCCAGCAAATCATCATGCCAGGACAGGCCGATCTTAGTAACTGCTGTATCTTCAAGAAGCCTTTTAATAGCAGGAGTGAAACCTGTATGGTTCAAGCGGAATAAAAAACAAGTATTACGATTGCTTACCTGAAGCAAAGACACCTTATGCGCTCTGCCTTTATGAAATACAGGTCTAGTCTCGGTATCGAACCCTAAAATATCACTATCAAGCAAGTAATCGACAGCTTTTTCCGTCTCTCCTGGAGACAGAATAGTAATAATGCGTCCTTCAAAAAGCACTCTTGGAAGAGCATTTATTTCATGCTTGTCAAACTTACTATATATTTTTTTTCTCATTTCAGTTTGCAAAATTAGCAAAAAAAGAGGAAATCTTGCTCTCTTTTCTTATATTTTCTATAAATTTGCAAAACATTACAAGAAAATAATTCCGCAAAGAAGTTTAAAAAACGGAAGGTGATGAAGAAAACAAAAATGACAAAAACGAAGAAAAAAACAGAACATAAACCTAAAAGCTTTAACGAGGCAGTGGGTTTTACTAACAAATATAGTGAGAGAACAGATTTCATTTTTGGGATAATACTCTTTGCCTTAGCCGTATATCTTATGATAGCTATGGTCAGTTACCTATATACAGGTGAAGCGGATCAAAGCATTCTGGAAAATATGAGACCTGGTGAATGGACGAACTCTCATCAGGAATTTTCCAATTACTGCGGCAGCCTGGGTGCCATTATATCTTATATTCTTATTACCCTAAATTTCGGACTCCCTTCATTTTTGATACCTTTTTTCATGTTTTCCGTTGCTTTGCAACTCATGAAGGTTTATAAAATTAATCTTTGGAAATGGTTTTTATGTACTATGCTCGTCATGATATGGTCATCAATTACTTTTGCCAAAATCATTACTCCTATCATGGGAGATAATATTTATAATGCAGGAGGAGATCATGGTCTCTATTGCGTACAAAAGCTAGAGAATATTGTCGGACCACCGGGCCTTACAGCTATACTATTCCTTACAGCCGTTGGCTTCCTCACCTATCTTACTTCTGAAACAATTACAGTTATCCGGAAGATGCTCAATCCTGTAGGATACATCACTAATAAAGTAAAATTTACTATTACAAATAATCATGGCAATGGCAACACTGCCAACAAAGATATTCAAACCAATAAAGAAGGAGATTCTTCTGCTGACATTGAAAGTAAGCCGGAGGAAGAAGAAAAAACAAAGACAAAACCAGCAGTTTTTACTGATCCTGTTCCTTCACAGGTTATTGATCTTTCACCCCGCGATGAAGAATCGAATGATCATCAGGAATCTTCTCAACCTCACAATACTGCAGACATCCCAGCTCCTTCTTTCGTTGATGAAAAACGAAAGCAACATGCCTATCAGGTTATCGAGGAGGCTAAGGCCGCAGCAGAAATTGCCAAAAACGGAATGGAGATAAGTATCGCTTCTGAAGGAGAAAAGGCGACCCGTAATACCGTTAATGACGATACAGACCTGAATTCGCCGATCAATCCAAGAGAGCCTTTCACTCGCTATAAGTTTCCGACTCTTGACCTTCTGAAAACATACGATAACGATGGAAAACCATATATAGATGAACAGGAGCAGATTGACAATAAAAACCGAATTATTGAAGTGCTTGATAATTTCGGTGTACAAATCAAGACTATCCGTGCGACAGTAGGCCCAACCATTACCTTATATGAAATACAACCAGCCGAAGGAGTACGTATTTCCAAAATCAAAAATCTGGAAGATGATATAGCCTTAAGTCTAGCAGCTCTAGGCATACGTATTATAGCTCCAATACCCGGAAAAGGCACTATTGGCATTGAAGTTCCAAATGCGAAACAGAATATTGTTAGCATGGAGAGTATTTTGAATTCAAAAAAATTCCAAGAAACAAAGATGGAACTTCCTATTGCTCTTGGTAAAACGATCACTAACGAGGTTTTTATGGTTGACCTTGCAAAAATTCCGCACCTGCTTGTGGCTGGTGCTACAGGACAGGGTAAGTCCGTGGGCTTGAACGCTATCATCACCTCACTACTCTATAAAAAACATCCAAATGAATTAAAATTCGTACTTATTGACCCCAAGAAAGTTGAATTCAGTATTTATACTCCTATAGCTAAACATTTCATGGCTGTTGTTGATGAGGATGACGAGCCAATCATTACAGATGTCACAAAAGTGGTCCATACCCTTAACAGTCTTTGTAAACTGATGGATCACCGTTATGACCTGCTTAAGATAGCTGGTGCAAGGAATATAAGGGAATACAATAACAAATATGTCAACCATCGTTTGAACCCTACGATGGGACACGAATTCATGCCATATATCGTAGTAATTATAGACGAGTTTGGTGATCTTATCATGACGGCAGGCAAAGAAATAGAGCTTCCTATTGCACGTATAGCCCAACTGGCCCGTGCAGTAGGCATCCATATGGTTATAGCTACTCAGCGCCCGACTACCAGCATCATCACAGGAAATATCAAAGCAAACTTCCCTGGACGTATCGCCTTTAAAGTAAGTGCAGCTATCGACAGTAAGATCATTCTCGACCGTGGCGGAGCACAACAGTTGATCGGCCGTGGTGATATGCTATATGTCAACGGCAATGAACCGGTCCGTGTGCAATGTGCCTTCGTAGATACTCCTGAAGTGGAAGGCATCAATAAATATATTGCAAACCAGCCTGGTCCTGTAGAGCCACTGATTCTTCCCGAACCAGATACCAATGATAGTTGTGTTGTAAATGGGGGGCAAATTGATTCCCGTAATGTGGATCCATACTTTGAAGAAGCGGCCCACGCTATCATACTCAGTCAGCAGGGGTCTACCAGCATGATCCAGCGCCGTTTCAGTATAGGCTACAATCGTGCCGGTCGGTTGATGGATCAAATGGAAGCAGCTGGTATTGTCGGTCCGGCTCAGGGTTCCAAACCACGTGATGTACTGATTGCTGACGAGAATCAGCTCAGTCAGATCATAGCCTCTATGAAAAAATAACGTCATGGACAAGATTAGATTAAAAGTTATAAAATTATGAAGAAATTACTTGTTTTACTGTTTCCCATGCTTCTTTCTCTAAGTGGGCATGCACAGAATCCAGCTCTAGCAAAAAAAGTATTGGAAAAAACCGGTCAAGTTATCGGCAGGACAGGTGGAGTCAGTGCCAACTTCACGATATCCTCATCAAAATACGGTTCTACATCAGGTACTCTTGCCATTAAGGGGACAAAATTTAATGCCCGTACAGACAAGGCTCTCGTATGGTATAATGGGAAGACGCAATGGAGCTACCTTAAATCAACCAACGAAGTTAACGTAAGCACCCCTACCCAAGCCCAGCGCATGTCTATGAATCCTTACTCTTTCATCAATATCTGGAAGACAGGATACAGTCTGGGAATCACTTCCAAAGGTGCTAACTATATAGTCCATCTCAGTGGCGGAAAGCAGAAACGTACGATCAACGAGATGTATATCACTGTAAACAAAAACAATTACATACCAAGCCTTGTCAAGATGCGGCAGGGACAGACGTGGAGTACGATCAGCATCCGCAATTTTCATGCTAAAAACCAGCCAAACAGCATCTTTACTTTCAATAGCAAAGAATATCCCTCGGCCGAAATCATTGATTTAAGATAATAGAAAATTCATGAGCAAGATAGCCCTATTCAAAGAACTGACACATCATCGTGCATTAGCTGAAAAAAGAAGTATGATGCACGGTCGTAATAAATCTGCAAGAATTATACTTGGCATATCAGTAGCATTTATAATTCTTTATTTGCTCATGATTTCCATCCTTTTAGCCTTATCTGTTGACAGCCATCATATTGATCAATCAGCAAGTTTTATTGTCGGCATATTTCCATTTATTCTTGCCTGTGACTTTTTCGTACGCTTTGTAGCCCAGCAGACGCCATCACAATTAGTAAAGCCATATCTGCTGATGCCTATCCAGAAGCAGTTGTGCATAGACACTTTTGTTGCTAGAAGCCTTATAAACTGGAGTAACCTCATCTGGCTCATTTTAATTGTTCCATATACATTTATCACGATGATTGCACGTCTGTACTTCCTGGAAGCTGTTGCCGTCATCTTCTTTTATTGGGTTCTTATTCTGTTCAGCAGCCAACTTTACCTTATCTGCAGGACATTGATAAATAAAAATATGCTGGCATGGATACTACCAGCTGTATTCTTTGCATTGTTATTCCTGCCATTCTGTCTCAAAGGACATTTTGATTTCGACCAGTTTAAGACTTTCTATGGCTATTTAGGTGAAACTCTGATCCATGGTAATGTATTGTCATGGATAATAGTATTGTTTGTCCTTGCCCTCTCTATTCAAATAGACCGTAAGTTACAATTAAAAAGTGTCATGGATGAAATCTGCAAAAGTTCATCACAGAAAAAATCTACCTATCAAAGTAAAAGCAATAAATTGGGGACCAGCAAAGGACTGCTCAATCTCTTCCTTCGTCTGGAATATATCAGCATCCGAAGAAACAAGAATATCCGTAAGCTCTTCCTTTCAGGAATGGTTGTTGTTCTTCTGTTCTGTATCTTGTGCTCTTTCACGAATATTTATGCCAACAGCTACTCACGTGTGTTCTGGTGTATTTATTCTTTCGTTATCATTGGCTGCATGATTCTAAGCAGGCTGATGTGTTATGAAGGCAACTATATTGATATTCTCATGGTCAGGAAAGAAAGCATACTTACCTTGCTTAAAGCAAAATACTATTTCTACTCCATCCTGCTTTTTTTCCCATTCCTCCTTATGCTTTTGCCCGTAATTAAAGGACAATGGCCTTTTGGAATGGTACTCAGTTGTATGATCTTTACGATGGGATTTCAATATTGTCTTATTTTTCAGACTGCTGTGTACAATAAATATACGATTCCTTTGAATGAAAAGCTCATCAGCAGCAATGGGATTGAAAAGAACTATTATCAAATTATCATCAATTTTGCAGCAATGCTCATTCCACCTGCAATAATAATTCTACTTAGTCATATTTTCAATGAGGAAACAGCTTTTTGGATTATTTCTGCTATAGGTCTTGCCGGTATTGCCACACATAATATTTGGCTAAAGAACATTTACCAACGTTTGATGAAACGTAAATATAAAAATATAGAGGGATTCAGAACATCCAGAGGATAAAATAAGGATAATAAAGATCCGTAAAAAAGAAATATTTATATATTGTATTTAGTTATTTTATGAACAAAAAAATTATATTGGCCAGTGGATCTCCTCGAAGAGAAGAACTGTTGAAAGGTTTGGACATTCCTTTTGAGGTAATCTTGAAAAAAAACATTTCTGAGTATTATCCAGAAAATATCGCGGCAGAAAGCGTTCCTGAATATATAGCTCAAGAAAAAGCCGCTGCATATAAAGACGACATTAAAGAAAATGAAATCATCCTCACTGCTGACACGGTAGTTATCTGTAACGGCAAAATTCTGGGAAAACCGGCGGATCAGAATGAAGCTCGGAAAATGTTGCAGGCCTTAAGTAACAGAACACATTCTGTCACAACGGGGGTATGCCTCACTACAACGAGTCGACAAATACATTTTCATGATACAACTCTTGTTACTTTTCGAGATCTTAGTCTAAATGAAATAGACTATTATATTGAACATTATCACCCAATGGATAAAGCCGGAGCGTATGGTATTCAGGAATGGATCGGTTATATTGGATGTACTAAGCTGGAAGGCGATTATTATAATGTAATGGGACTTCCAGTTTGTCGCGTTTATGAAGAATTAAAAAAATTCTGAATACACCACTATTTTATAATTTTTTTTATACCTGCAAATTGTAATTGGAATATAATTTTCCACACAGGTCTTATCCTTAGAATTCATAACAATCAACAATTCTGCCGTACTCAAACAATAAGCGATTCGATTCGAATCGCTCTGTATCGGGTATCCTTTTACCTTCCATTTGATATCCTTTTATGCAGCGATTCGAATCGAATCGCTGCATAAAAGGATATCAAACAGCATCACTGTAACGATGGCAGGATTTAAATTGCCCATATATCTTATATATACCGACCGACTTTGCCCTAGACATAAATATAAGAAACCTTATTAAAAACATTGAACTGGAAATTAAAGCAAACTACAGGCAAGTTATAAAACAACTAAAAAGAGGATTTTGTTTCCAAAATCCTCTTTTTACTATTTGTGATTCCGATGGGGTTCGAACCCATGACCCACGGCTTAGAAGGCCGTTGCTCTAATCCAACTGAGCTACGGAACCCCTTGAATATTCAAATTCGAATGCAAAAGTAATATTTTTTTTCTTCACTACCAAATTTTTTCTAATAAAATGCATAAGACATCACGAAGAGAAAACAACACAGTGCCATTTGCTCCCCTATTACTCATACCCTTTCATTAAAAACAATCTAATTCTTTTTATCCTCAGCCATTCTTTTAAATGCCTGTCTATGAAATTTTTCTTCAGCACGAATAACTAAAAACACTTTTTTAGCCGGCAATATCTTTAAAAACTTATTGTGATAGATTTGCTGTAGTTTTTTCATTTGAAGATCCAGAGCGTCCATACGTTGAACAGCATGCATACATGCTCTGCCATTGGAAAGATCTGTATAGTAATAGCTATGCATCTCTTCGAATATCGCCCGCTGTTTTTGCATTAATTCTCTATACACAGGGAAGAATTTTGCAGATTCTTCTGGCGTAAGCATAGCCTGAGTAGTGATATATTGTTCCATTTCAGCCTGAAAACGTTGTGGATTAAATTTCTGCCAAAGACTCTTTGGCGTATCACCCCAACTATTAACAGATATAAATAACACAAATACTAATAAAGAATATCTAATAAATTTTCTCATTTGCAAAAATACATTTTATTTACTATCCGCCAATGAAGCATACATATCTTCACTATCCATCATTACATAGTCAACAGCAGCATCAAAACTGTCATTATGAGATCCATCAAACTTTATATTAATTGCTGACGCCTTCTCTGCATGCTCTACATTTTTATAATGTGAATAAACACTTACACCAAATACGGCAAAGCATATACTTGCTGCTGCAGTCAAGATGACAGAACGAGAATAATGCCATATAGGAAAACGCACACTGGCTTTAGAGGCTGATGCTCCTTCTAACATCCGAGAAGTCATCGTATCAGCAAAATGATCAAAATATCCTTCAGGAACCCTAAAAGTAGACTTGCGACCATACTTTTCTAACAGCATCTTTTCTTCGTTCAACATTACTTTTTTCTTTTTATAAATTAGACGATATACCTACAAAAAGGTTTAATTATGGATCTTTAAATATTCTGTTATTTTCCCTACAGCGAGGTGATAAGACGCTTTCAAAGCTCCTTCACTGGTACCTAGGACTTTGCTTATTTCACTGTATTTCATATCATCGAAATATTTCATATTAAAAACTACTCTTTGCTTCTCTGGCAAAGTGGCAATAGCAGCCTGGAGCTTTGCCTGGGTTTCATCACCATCAAAATACTCGTCAGCCATTAAACGGTCTACTACCAATAAATTTCCATTATCAGAAATACCTACGTTGTTTTTATTCTTTCTCAGAAAATCAAGTGCTTCATTAATAGCTATACGAAAAAGCCAGGTTGAAAGAGAAGAACCGCCCTTAAAATCATCAAGATGACTCCATACCTTCATAAATACATTTTGAAGGACATCATCAGCATCTTCATGATTAAGGACAATACGCCTGATTTTCCAATACAAAGGCTCACTATACTGACGTACCATCATACAAAATCCTTCCCTTATAGTTGAAGGATTCTGTAGTTTCCCCAATATGATTCTCTCATCAGTTTTCACGAGCTACATATAGTTCTTTAATATTTCATAGATTAAATCATCATATCCATATAAATCTTTATATTCATGAAGATGGCCATTATGATCAGGATATAAAGTATAGTAAACAATAAACACGGGTATTTGTGGACTAACAGATAAAGAACCTATTAGCCGACTTCTATCAAGGGTATCCTTGCCTTTACCGTTGCCACCAATAATCTTGTCATTCCATTCATGATGACCAAGTGAAGACACATCAGCTGACATAGAATAAATTATTTTATTTATTATTGCCTGATTTTTATCTTTCAGCAGAAAAACAGCCAGATCAAAAGGTTTCTCTACACGAATACAACCATGACTTACATCACGTACATCCTGCTGAAACACATCTTTGAAATTAGTATCATGAAGATAAATAGAAAAATTATTAGGAAAACGAAAAATAATCCGCCCAAGGCTGTTCCCTTCTCCTCCCTCCTGAATAACGAGATAGTCATTACTCATAAGCATATCCCGAGTCACCCTATTCCATTTTACTTCTTTACCCGTCTTTCGATCACGTACGAAAAAATGGCGACTGTAAAAATAATGAAAGTTGCCGAGAAGATGAAGAATACTCTTTTTGACAATGCTCTTCGGCAATATCCACTGAGGGTTGACGTCCATCTTATTAATCTTGCTGTACAGCAAAGGTGTCTTGGTGTCAAGAGCACCCAAGCCAACTCGCATGGTAAGAACTTGATTGTTATCTACTGCTTTCAAATGAAGCGACGGAATATTTACAAGAATGTATTTGCTGTAACGTTGGGGATAATCATGCATACGCCAGCGACAACGCTCCATATTGCACATAATCACCTTACGCTGATAGAAATTCAAACCAGGCTTTTGTAAACATGCATAAAGTTGATAATATAAATGGCTCTTCGGCTGTATCTTATGAAAAAAAGAACTAAGACTATCCTTGCTGATCATATCCAGCGCATAATGGATAAACTGCATTCCATTATGATCTGTAGGAATATTATAAAGAGTACGATAAACAGCAGGATGATCTTTTTCTATAATACTGTCATGATGATTAAATACAACATCAGGATTGAGAAAACCAAAACGTTGACCACTTACATAACGAAGGTAGGCTTTAGTAAGATTATATTCCAATCGCGCCATTACCATATTAATACGATTATCAGAGCCTTGAAAATCAAGATTCCGTATACGTTTTAAATCTTTTTCGATCTGCCCGACACGAAATTTCTTACGCGAGAAGCCTTCTTTTGGAAGTTCTTGGAGATAACCAAGTAATGTATCTGCACGCCCATCAATCCCATGGCGATCAATCCACAGAAAAGGATTATGATTAACATAATATTCTCGCGTACGATAATCAGGCATCATCGAGTCCTGATCATTCCGTATGAGACTGTCTATCCAACCGCGAATGCGATGAGAATTAAGTGCATAATCATCATTCCTAAGCCTTTGATAATAATTCATAGAGATATTTTTATCAGGATTAGGTTCATGGTTATGACACGACTGCAACACGCAGAGGGCAATTATCGCAAACAGGATGTATTTCAACTGAATGATACCTTTCTTACCGTCTTTCCTATTTTAATGATATAACATCCACGGGTAAGGTTAAGACTATACTGCTTGTCATTACCTTCTACCTTAATAGCTGTCACACGAATGCCCGCAACATTATAGATATACATCATCTGTCCATTAGCTCCTGTAACATGGATAATATTATTATGAATACTGATGGCTATTTCATCTTCGCCAAAATCATTAATCTCAACAGCTGTCTCTGCCGCTATTGAGACTAATCCAAAAGGAATAACCAGCAAGCTGGAAACCATAGCTATTACAAGTAAAGGTTTTTTCATGCGCGAATTATATAGATACATGCAAAGATAATCATTTTTTTTATATCCCGCATCTAAAACAATATTTTTTATGAATTAAACATCAAAGACCTTGCCTTCGTCGGTAAGATAACTATTCGGAAATATTTCTTTTGCCTCTTTTAAAATTACAGTTTCATCATCATACCGGGCACTATAATGCCCAAGTAAGAGTTTATTTACATGAGCATCTCTTGCCACCATAGCAGCCTGCCGGGCAGTACTATGATAATACTGTCTAGCCCGCTTTTCATTATCACTGGCATAAGTGCTCTCGTGATAAAGTGTATCGACGTCTTCCAGAGATTTATAAAGTTCCGGCTGGTAACGGGTATCGCTACAGTAGGCATAGCTTCTGGCCTTATCAGCCGGTACCGTTAATTTTTCATTAGGAATGACTTCTCCATCATCAGTTATCCAGTCTGCTCCTAATTTGATATTATTGATTTGACTGATTGGAATTTCATAACAATCGATCATATCTCTGCGGATATGTCGTAGCAAAGGCTTCTCACGAAAAACGTATCCGCAACACGAAATGCGATGCACTAAAGGTATCGTTTCAACCGTAAGACTACGGTCTTCAAAAACAATTTTATTCTGTGTAGTGTCTATTCCATGAAACTCAATAGCATATTCCAATCCTGTACAAAAAAATTCTATCTGCTGGTGTAGAATAGGTTCAAATTCTGAGGGAGCATAGACATGAAGAGTTGCGGTACGTCCCAACATGCCAAATGTAGAGATCAGTCCCATAAGTCCAAAACAATGGTCACCATGTAAATGAGAAATAAACACAGCACTTATCTTAGTGAAACGGAGATGACTTTTGCGAAGTTGCATCTGTGTACCCTCTCCGCAATCCACCATAAAGAGTTTTTCTCTAATCTCAATAACTTGAGAAGAAGCATAATGATGAAATGTTGGTAAAGCGCTGCCACAACCTAAAATATGTACTCTAAATGGTTCCATATATTATTTTTCTCGCTTAAAAGTAAAAATTCCTTCATTATTTTCAAGATACAGACTGTCAGCACCAAGATTGTCTATTGTAAAGGTATCACGATTCAGAACTAATTTGCCATTATAGATTTTCCAGGATGTCCAGGGATTGGTTTCTTCTTTAATATAACATTTTACCGTTCCACCCTCCTGAATTTCAAAATTTTTATCAAGACTCACCCACTTACCCAGTAAAGTAGTTAAATTAATGATAGAGGTTGCCGTATATTCACCATTAGCATCTTTATAGCCAACAACAGCCATACGATCTCCAGCCATAAGCCCTCCTTGCACCGGATCTGCTTTTGAATCATCAATAAGATAATCTATAGTATCACCAGCATCTGTAATTAATTGCAAGGTATGCATAGCTGAGCCATCACCGCAGACACCATATAAAGTTGAATCTCCGTCATCTGCAGAATCTGTTTTAGTATTATTCTCACCCACCACAACATGAGTATTAGCCTTCTTACTGTTCTTGCATCCCACAAGGGTTAAGGCAGCCAACACAACTACTATTGTCAATAATTTTTTCATAGCATAATATCTTTTAATTATTTTTACTTTCCATTATTTTTGCTTCATTCCATAATTTATCCATTTCCTCTAAAGTGGAATCAGCAAATGACTTATGTTGCATCTTTAACTGTTTTTCCACATACCCGAAACGAGAAATAAATTTCTGGTTAGTAAGTTCCAGCGCATTATCCGGATTTAGATGGTAAAGCCTTGCAGCATTGATGATACTGAAAAAAAAGTCACCTAATTCACGAGTTGCATTTTCTTTGTCATCCTTACGGAGCTCGACTTCAAATTCTCCCAATTCCTCACGTACTTTATCCCAAACGTCAACTTTGTCTTTCCAGTCAAAACCCACATTCCGCGCCTTATCCTGGATGCGATAAGCTTTGATTAATGAAGGCAGAGCATCAGGCACACCACTCAACACTGTCTTATTACCGTCACGTTCTTTCTGTTTACGTTGTTCCCATGTCATCTCTACCTCATTGGCTGTAGATGGCTTGTAGGCATCTCCGACGGGTAAATCATCTGTTTTCAATTCATCACGATACACGACCCGGCCATATTCATCAATAACAAGATCCGGATTGGTAACTTTCCAATTACCTTCCTTGTTCCAATTTATAAAATCATGACGAAACATAAGTTTATCTGCCTGCTTATTGCAAACATCAGCCATATCGAAATCGTTCGTTTCTTCTCCTATAATAGAGTAAAACAAGACATGCTCCATGACATCTCCCAATTCCTTACAAATATTCTCACTATCATCCTTCATCAGGGCATCACAGAGTTCAAAGACCTCTTCTATCGTATTAGGACGAAGACTCTCATAAGTCTGTTTTCGGTCCCAGGGGCACTCTTTTCTCAGACGTTCCTGAACATCAAGCAAACGGGCAAAAGCCTCTATTTTTTCTTCTTTAGTATGCATACTGTTATCTGTTTACTTGCAAAAATACAAATTTCTTTTGAAAATCTAAAAGAATTTTCGTAAATTTGTACCCGATTTGTATCTATTGAATTTAAGATAAAAAAATTAAGATAAATAATGGAACTAGCAAGTAAGTACGACCCACAACAAGTGGAGTCTAAATGGTATCAATACTGGCTTGACAACAAGCTTTTCAGTAGTAAACCTGACGGACGCGAACCTTATACAGTCGTTATCCCTCCTCCTAATGTTACGGGCGTCCTCCACATGGGTCACATGTTAAATAATACCATTCAAGATATTCTCGTACGGCGCGCGCGTATGGAAGGAAAGAATGCTTGCTGGGTTCCTGGCACTGACCATGCTTCCATCGCTACAGAAGCCAAGGTTGTAAACAAACTGGCACAACAGGGCATCAAGAAAACAGACCTTACTCGTAATCAGTTTCTAGAACAAGCATGGGACTGGACGAATGAGCATGGCGGCATCATTCTGAAACAATTACGTAAACTAGGCTGCTCATGTGACTGGGACCGTACTGCTTTCACAATGGACGAGACACGCTCCAAAGGTGTTATCAAAGTTTTTGTAGACCTTTATAACAAAGGATATATCTATCGCGGAGTACGTATGGTCAATTGGGACCCTAAAGCCCAGACAGCACTCTCTGACGAAGAAGTAATTTATAAAGACGAGCACTCTAAACTCTATTATCTGAAATATTATGTAGTGGAGCAAGACCTTGTAGTTCGCAAGGATGAGGGAAATGTAATGCATAAGGACGATAAAGGTTACTATGCTGTTGTAGCCACGACCCGCCCTGAGACAATCATGGGTGATACGGCTATGTGTATTAATCCTCAAGATATTAAAAACACATGGTTGAAAGGACTTCATGTTATCATTCCTCTAATCAATCGGCAGATTCCTGTTATCGAAGATAGTTATGTTGATATTGAATTTGGTACAGGTTGCCTGAAAGTTACTCCTGCCCATGATGTCAACGACCATGCTCTAGGTTTAAAGCACGGACTTGAGACTATTGATATCTTCAATGACAATGGCACGATCTCAGAAGCTGCTGGAATGTATATTGGTCAGGACCGAATGGAGGTCCGTAAACAGATTGCCATCGACTTGCAAAATGACCGTTTGATGGAAAAAATAGAAGATTACGATAATAAAGTCGGATTTTCTGAACGTACCAACGTACCTATCGAGCCAAAATTGAGCACACAGTGGTTCCTCAAAATGAAGCACTTTGCCGATATTGCCTTACCTCCTGTAATGACAGATGAGATAGAATTCTATCCGAAAAAATACAAAAACATTTATCGTCACTGGCTGGAAAATGTCAAGGACTGGTGCATCAGCCGACAACTTTGGTGGGGTCACCGCATTCCTGCTTACTATTTTACGAACAAAGAGGGACGTAAAGATTTCGTAGTTGCAGAAAATATCGATGATGCTTTCAAACTAGCACAGGAGAGAAATTCAGCCCTGAGAAAAGAAGATATAGAACAGGAAAGTGATTGTCTGGACACGTGGTTCTCATCCTGGTTATGGCCTATTTCCGTATTTGATGGCATTAACAATCCTGACAATGAAGAAATCAACTATTATTACCCGACCTGTGACTTGGTAACAGCTCCTGACATTATCTTTTTCTGGGTAGCGCGTATGATCATGGCTGGCTATGAATATCGTAACAAGTTACCCTTTAAGCATGTATATTTTACCGGTATAGTTCGGGATAAACTGGGCCGTAAGATGAGTAAATCTCTTGGAAACTCACCTGATCCTATCATGCTCATTGAAAAGTACGGTGCCGATGGTGTTCGCATGGGAATGATGCTTTCAGCTCCTGCTGGCAACGACATTCTTTTCGATGAAAGTCTTTGTGAACAAGGGCGCAATTTCAATAATAAAATATGGAATGCCTTCCGTCTTGTCCAAGGCTGGCAAACGGCTGAAATTGAACAGCCAGAAGCTAATAAGATAGCAATCAAATGGTTTGATGCTAAATTAAAGGCTGTCAATACGGAAATAAACGAACAGTTCAAACAATACCGCATTAGTGAAGCTTTAATGACCGTATATCGCCTTTTCTGGGATGAATTTTCCAGCTGGTATCTTGAAATGATCAAACCAGAATATGGGAAACCAATTGATAAGACGACTTACAATGACACCCTCAAATTTTTCGAAACTTTAATGAAAATGTTGCATCCTTTCATGCCGTTCATTACTGAAGAGCTCTGGCAGCATATCTATGAACGAAAGGATAATGAAAGTATCATGCGTGCTACATTAAAAATCGAGGCTCCCACAGAAGATGACAGGGAACTTATTAATGCTATTGAAAATGTAAAGCAAATTATAAGCGGAGTACGCACTGTTCGCAACCAAAAGAATATTTCTCCTAAAGAAATTCTCGAACTACAGGTGATTAGTCATAATCCTTTCGAGACCTACAATGCAATTATCACCAAAATGGCGAATCTGAAAGATATCAAGATCGTTGCTGCCAAAACAGACGATGCATCTGGATTCCTCGTTGGCACTAATGAATTCGCAGTTCCTGTTGGTGAGTTGATTAATGTAGAAGACGAACTTAAGAAAATGATAAAAGAGTTGGAGCATCTACAAGGATTTCATGCTGGAATTGAAAAGAAACTGGCTAATAAAAATTTTGTTGATCACGCCCCCGAAACTGTTGTTTCTCGTGAACGTAAGAAGTTAAGTGATTCAGAAGAAAAAATGACAGCCCTAAAGGATGCCATAGCCAAATTACAAAATAAATAAAATTTATAATAAGGTGTACCCTAATTCTTGTAAAGAACAGAGTACACCTTTTAATTTTTACATAATTATGAAAAAGTTCTTTCTTTTTCTTTTCACAAGTCTGACTTTTCTGGCTGGAATATCTTCATGCTCAGATGATTCTGTCTATAATAAAGAAGATTATACCACTCAAACATTATTTGTATATATGCCTTGGACTGGAAGCGATAATAATTCCGGGCTCTATCCTTATTTTTTAGTAAACATAGACAGTATGGAAGCAGGCGTAAAAGCAAATAGTGGACTGAATCATAAACGTCTGCTTATATATCTTAACACCAGCGCTACAGCAGCTAAACTTTTCGAAGTAACTTTCAACGGCAATGCATGTACAGAGACAACTCTCAAAGAATATACTGGCAAGAATTACCTTTCAGCTTCTGGTATGGCTGGTATTTTCAGCGATGCATTTCAAGCTGCGCCAGCTCTCAACTATGCTATGATTATCGGTTGTCATGGAAACGGATGGACTTTCAAGGACGACTGGACCGATTATCCTTCTTACGCTAAATCATCAATAGGTACATCCCCGTATGCTTCTAATCAACTTGCCAATAAAAACAAAAATGGTCATCCCACACGTTTTTTTGGTAGTGTTGACGATATTAAAGATTATAGTGTAGATATTCCAACTTTATCAGAAGCACTAACAACTGCAGAGAATGAAATGACCTACCCTTCAGGCAGTAATCATAAATTGCAATATCTTCTTTTTGACGACTGTTATATGGCCAATGTCGAAACAGCCTATGAACTACGCAATGTAACAAACTTTCTCATTGGTAGTACCTCGGAGATTATGGCTGAAGGCATGCCTTATTACTCAATGTGGAATAACCTTTCATCAGCTTCCCCCAGCTACAGCAATCTTACGAGTTCCTTCTATAATTATTACAGCAAATACAGCATGCCTTATGGAACTATCAGTGTAACAGATTGTCGTCAGATGGACAACCTTGCCACATTTATGAAGACCATAAACAGCAAATATACACTTGTAGACAGCCTTCGCGACAGTGTACAAGTCCTGGACGGCTTTGGTACTCCTATTTTCTACGACATGACAAGTTATGTTGATCATTTAGGGCTTAAGAAAAGTGACCTTAACAGTTATGCAGCACTCATCAGCAAGGTCGTAGTTAGTGCTAAAGCTACTTCCAAACTTTATAGTGCACTAGGTCTAGGCATTACCTATCGTGACATTAAGGTTTTCAGCGGTCTTACCATTAGCGACCTTAGTCAGAACAGCGTAGCCTTAAAAGGAAAAGAAAAAACTTCATGGTGGTCTGCCACCCATTAAAATATTCATTATAATAAAACATTAAAATTATGACATACTTTATTATCATCAATAATCAGCAAACGGGTCCTTATACCCTTGAAGAATTGTTCGATCGCCATATCACCTCAGATACACTTGTTTGGACTGAAGGAATGACCAACTGGACTCCGGCATGGCAAGTAGAAGAACTACATGATATTCTAAAGGGTATTGACCCACGTACAAGCAGTTCACAACAGGCATCCGGGCAGCAACAGACACAGAAACCGACCCCTCCTCCTTATCCAAATCAGCCTACCACTGAGAACACGAACAAACAGGAAACAGATTTGGAAAACACATCAAATCATCAGAAAGGAGAAAAAGACAAAAGTAAAGTTGTTCTTTACTCTGTTATAGCTTTTATGATAATCCTCATCATTCTTGCTATCACGGCCCCAAATAAAGACAGTCATGAGCAAGCTATTGATAAAGAGATGACGGAAGTTATTAATCAGAAAACAGATGATGCTTCTAGTGATGGAATCATGGCTGAAGGATTTAAGATGCTTAATAGTATGATCACAAGCAACGTTCTCAATGGCGTCCTTGATCAGGTACTTGAATATCACAACGACATTATCTTCAGCAAAACTACTGTCAATTTTAATGGTGAAGACTACACCGTTAGTTGGGGTATACTCGGTCATGTCTTTACGATGAATGCAAACAGTATTCTCAAGGCTATAGATAAGGAAAGCCCGGCAGTCGACACAACTAAACAACAAAACGAGGATAACAGTAATAGAAATACATCCATTAAAAACAACCAAGAAACAAACAATATAGACAACAGCACTAGTAATATTGATAAAAAAATTGACCAGACTGTAAACAAAGTCAGCGATCATGTAGAGAATAAAATAAAACAGAAAGTCGATCAAAAGCTAGATCAAGCTACTGATTCTTCTACTATAAAAAAAATCGTTGACAAAATCCTTAACCTATTGTAAAGAACTATGAAACAAAAAAGGTACCAATTCTCACGAATTGGTACCTTTAAAATTTTAACCTAATTAATAACATAAAATTAAAACGATTTCTTCTTACAAAGAAATCAATACAGACATATGCTCTCACGAGTTTATATATGTATTATATATTTTTTAAAGTACATGGTTAACCACGCACTGTCTTTCACTCTAAAGTATCATAACTAATCTTTTTACCACTTAGTAAATTCCTGTTATCCACAAGAATTAAAATACTATACATACAATTTGTACAGTGCAAAAATAAAACAAATTCTCTGATAAGCAAAAATATTAACTCATTTTTGATTTTATTTTGTATCTTATAACGATTTTAGTTACCTTTACACCCTGTTATGAGAAGAAAGAAAAAAGACAAACAGCATATATGGTATATTTGTATAACTATAACTCTGCTTCTTGCGATCCTACTACTTGAACCTTGGAGCTATTTTCAATATATGAGTTACGATAGGCAATGGCCTTACCATGATGAAACTTCTGGTAATTATGATGGTAACTATGATGGTATTGATATATCCAAACATCAAGGGAATATACGCTGGAATGAATTAAAGAACAACAAACATATCAAATTCATATATATTAAGGCTACAGAGGGCATGTTTTTAAATGACCCTGCATATAAACACAATATATTAGAAGCTAGAAAACACGGTTTCAAAGTAGGATCTTATCATTTTCTATGTAAAGGAGCGTTAGGCGAATTACAGTTTCTACATTTCTGCCATACTATTGAAAAAAACAAACAAGATCTTCTACCAATGGTAGATATTGAAGAAGATGGTACCAAAGGATGGAGTAAGAGGATGATACGCATACATCTCAAAGGATTTATTCGTGCCTGTAAAATAATATATGGAGTAACCCCGATAATCTACTGTTCACAATCGTATTACAAAGATTATCTTTCTCCTGATTTTGATAATTGCATTCATTTTATAGCCAGCTATAATGGAATACCTATTCTGCCTGGAAAAACAAAATATGATATATGGCAATCTAAAAAACATGGACGAATACCCGGAATATACAACTGGGTAGATATCGACAAATTATCTGATAGCTGTAGAATTGAACATATAGAATGGAAATAAAAAAGCTGTGAGAAATTAATTTTCCTCACAGCTTCTATACTTTATAAATTATTACATTTATTTATCAGCTTCAGCAGATTGAGTCTTAGGGTCATTTGCTCCATATCGACCGTAATAGGCCTGATAACGATTGTATCCCCAGTTAGCCTGATTTTTGTTTGGATCAAGCTCTTTTGCCTTATCCAAATGTTTGATAGCTTCTTCAAAAATCACATCACGGGTCTGCTTTGCGACAGCATTACTAGCTTTAACATTAAGTACTGTACCTAAGTAAGTCTGAACTACTGCGTTATCAGGTTTGAGATCACAAGCCTTACGCAAATATTTAATAGCATTATCAGCATCATTCTCGCTGATATAAGCCATACCCAGATCAGCAAGAGCTACGAAGTTATTCGGATCCTTAGCTAAAGCATCCGTTAACACCTGCTTAGCTTGAACTTTCTCACCCAAAGATGCATATACATTATAAAGTTTGTCCAAAATAACATCATTATCAGGATACTTAGTCTGAAGTTCTTTCAATTTACTGGCGTAGCCAAGAGAATCCTCTTTGTTTTTCAGACCATCACCCATAAGAACAAGCTTCAAATTAAAAGCATTTTTGAACTCAGCTGTATCTTTCAAGGCAATATCGCAATATTTATTGGCCGCATCCATATCCTTAGCCTGATAAGCATAGACAGCTGCAAAACGTGCGACTTGGCCACGATACTGATCCTCACTTTTTTTCTTTGCTTCATCTATAGACGCAAAAAGTGGAGATGAATCAGAATCAAGAAATGCTCCCCAATACATTAATACAGCATCCGTATTGTTGTGCTGTGCAGCGTATTGACCACCATTAACAAGATCGATATGTATAGGCCAAAGAGTAGTAGACAAAGAAGCAAACTTAGGACTAACCTTACCCTTTGCATTAGGCATATTATCATACTTATAGCATTCTTCTGCTGCTTTCAAAGCATTGGCTGCAGCATTATACATGCCTAATGTATCATAAGACTGGTTATTTTTACTCATTTTCATCTGATCATTCATTTGATTCTGAGTAACCACTGCACTTTCCTTGTTATACTTCTTCATAGAAAGCTCTACCAAGTAATTATAAGCTTTAGCTTTTTCATCATTGCTTGGCAAAGAATTTAAATTCTGCTCTAACAAGGATTTAGCATCTTGGTATGAATCAGCTTTTAAGATAGCTTTCAACTGATCACTGGCACCCGCAAATGCAGCTGTTACTCCAAAGAGCAACGCAACTGCCAACATCATTTTCTTCATTCTTGTTTATTTAAAAGGTTATTAATATATATCTTTATTCTTTGTCTGATGAATTTTCATCATTCTCTGCTTCAGAAGACACTTCACCTGATGGAATGTCAGCGTGAGAATCTTGCTTGATTTCTTCACTCTTCTTTGCCCATTGTGCACGGCTTTCTTCCTCTACAGTTTCCTCCAGTTCGCTACTCATGACTTTGCAAACACTGGCTATGACATCATTTTTCTTGGCAAGATTGATTAAGCGAACACCCTGAGTAGCACGCCCCATAACACGAACATCAGCCACGGACATTCGAATAACTATACCACTCTTGTTGATAATCATCAGATCGTTGTCATCAGTCACATTCTTGATAGCTACCAGCTGACCGGTCTTTTCTGTGATGGAAAGTGTTTTTACGCCCTTACCTCCACGGTTGGTAATACGATAATCATTAACTTGTGAACGCTTGCCATAACCTTCTTCTGAAACGACCATAACCGTCTCCTTTTCAGAATCATTTACTACTACCATTCCTATCACGGCATCATCACCATCATCATCAATTCGCATTCCTCTTACACCGGTAGCTGTACGCCCCATTGTGCGGATAGAATCTTCATAAAAGTGAACAGCTCGGCCAGCACGATTGGCAATAATAAGTTCGTTATGGCCATTCGTCAATCTGACATCTACGACTTCATCACCTTCTGTAAGAGTTATCGCATTTACACCGTTAGCACGAGGACGGGAATACTGTTCCAGACAAGTCTTCTTTACAGTACCATTCTTAGTAGCAAAAACAACATAATGATTGTTTATAAAATCAGCATCATTAAGCCCCTGCAGACGAAGGAATGCATTAACAGAATCATCACTGTCAATATTCAGGAGGTTTTGAATAGCACGCCCCTTAGAATTTTTCTCACCTTCAGGGATTTCATAACACTTAAGCCAATAACAACGTCCTTTCTTAGTAAAAAAGAGCATGGTTTGATGCATCGTAGCTGGATAAATGTACTCAGTAAAATCTTTATCACGAGTACGGGCTCCCTTAGCACCAACTCCACCCCTGGCCTGTTCGCGGAACTCAGACAACGGTGTCCGTTTGATATAACCTAAATGACTCACTGTAATGACTACAGGATCATTAGGATAGAAATCTTCTGGATTAAATTCCTCTGATGAATACTTAATTTCTGTACGGCGAGGATCACCATACTTATCTTTTACTTCATTGAGTTCATCCTTCATTACTTTTTTGCAGAGCTCAGGGTCACTCAAGATCTGATTAAGATAATCAATTTCCTTCTGCAATTCGTCATACTCTTGATGCAGCTGATCCATACGCAGACCAGTTAATTGACTAAGTCGCATATCAACAATAGCCTTACTCTGAAGCTCATCAAGTTCGAAACGTTGTTCCAAATTATGTTGAGCATCAGCAGGAGTTTTGCTATTACGAATAATATGCACAACCTCATCGATATTGTCACAAGCTATAATTAGTCCTTCTAAGATATGTGCACGTTCCTGTGCTTTTTTCAAATCATATTTAGTTCGACGGATCGTAACATCATGACGATGTTCTACGAAGTATTTTACACAATCTCTAAGACTAAGCAAATGTGGGCGACCATTAACCAGAGCAATGCAATTAACAGAGAACGAACTCTGCAACGCCGTCATTTTGAATAGCTTGTTAAGCACGACATTAGCATTGGCATCCTTTTTAATGTCAACGACAATACGCATTCCTTGGCGGCCAGACTCATCATTGACATTGGAAATGCCATCAAGTTTACCTTCCTTGACCAATTCAGCAATATACTCTATAAGCATAGCCTTGTTGACCCCATAAGGAATTTCATTCACAATTATCTTATCGTGATTATCATCACTCTCAATTTCCGCTTTGGCACGCATTACAATGCGGCCACGACCGGTCTCATATGCCTGTCGCACGCCCTGTATTCCATAGATATAAGCTCCAGTCGGGAAATCAGGAGCCTTAATATATTGCATTAAACCATCAAGGTCAATATCTGGATTGTCTATATAAGCACAACACCCGTCAATTACCTCAATCAAGTTATGTGTAGGGATGTTTGTAGCCATACCTACAGCAATACCATTACCACCATTGACCAAAAGATTAGGAATCTTTGTTGGCATCACAGACGGTTCCTTCAAAGTATCATCGAAGTTATTCGTCATATCTACCGTATCCCGATCTAAATCATCCATAATATGCTCACCCATTTTACTGAGTCGGCATTCCGTATAACGCATAGCCGCAGGAGAGTCACCGTCAACACTGCCAAAATTACCCTGTCCGTCAACAAGAGGATAACGCATATTCCAATTCTGTCCCATACGAACCAAGGCTCCGTACACAGAAGAATCTCCATGAGGGTGATACTTACCAAGTACCTCACCTACCACTCGGGCACATTTCTTATAAGGTTTATCACTTGTATTTCCAATACCAAGCATACCATAAAGGATACGACGATGAACAGGTTTGAAACCATCACGCACATCAGGAAGGGCACGAGCAACGATAACCGACATAGAATAGTCGATATACGAAGACTTCATCTCTTCATCAATGTTGACCTTTAGGATTCTGTCATTGTCAATTGTCTGATTTTCGTCCATTTTGTCTTAAAACTATATTTTATTTATATTTTTCAAAATACCATACAGCTATCATCACACACCAGTAAATTGCCACTAACAGGCTTTTTTTTCGATCTGAGCGATTTTGCCATGGCTAAAACATAACAAATGTACAACTTTATTTTGAAATATGAAAGCTTTAGAAGATTATTTCTTAAGAAAGACTTAAGTGACCTGCGAAATAACTATTATACACTCATAACCTATATAAAAATCAATTTTACAATAACAGTTTGTAAATCTGCATTCTTTTTAGTACTTTTGCAATATTATGATGGATCCTAAAGAAATTCTCAAAAAATATTATGGTTATGACTCATTCCGTCCCAATCAGATGGAAATCATCAATGAAGTAATACAGAATCACGACTGTTTTGTGCTAATGCCTACAGGAGGCGGCAAAAGTCTATGCTATCAAATTCCTGCACTTGCTCTTCCGGGTACTGCCGTTATCGTGTCTCCCCTTATTTCTTTGATGCATGATCAGGTAGAAGCGCTCAAGGCAAACGGCATCCCTGCCGAAGCACTAAATAGCGGTAACGATCCCGAGCAAGATATGATAATACGCCGCCGTTGTATGGCTGGTGACCTAAAGATGGTTTATGTCTCTCCAGAAAAACTTATTAAGGAAATCCCCTATTTATTTGCAAATATCAAAATTTCTCTTTTTGCTATTGATGAAGCACACTGCATCAGCCAGTGGGGACATGATTTCCGACCAGAGTACAGCCAATTAGGAATACTACACAATAGTTTTCATGACACACCTGTCATGGCCCTTACTGCTACAGCCGACAAAATCACAAGAAAGGATATTATCAGGCAACTGCACCTCAATGGCAAGACATTTATTAGTAGCTTTGACCGCCCAAATCTTTCACTTAGCGTAAAGCGAGGATTTCGTAAGAAAGAAAAACAGCAATACATATACAACCTGATCAAGCGCCATCCCGGCGAAGCAGGTATTATCTATTGCCTCTCTCGCAAAACAGCAGAAACAACGGCCAAAGACCTACAAAACATGGGTATTATTGCAGCCCCTTATCATGCAGGTCTTAGCAATGCTCTAAGAAACTCCATACAGGAACGATTTAAAACTGATGAGATTCAGGTTGTCTGTGCGACTATCGCTTTCGGTATGGGCATCGATAAAAGCAACGTACGGTGGATTGTACATTATAATATGCCAAAAAGTATAGAGAGTTTCTATCAAGAAATAGGTCGCGCTGGCCGCGATGGCGCTCCATCCGAAACAGTTCTCTTTTATAGTCTTGCAGACATAATTCAACTCCGTAAATTCGCTAATGAAAGTGGGCAGCAGGAAGTCAATCTTGAAAAGCTCAAACGTATGCAGGAATATGCCGAAGCACAAGTCTGCAGAAGACGAATTTTGCTCAACTATTTTGGTGAACAGATGGATCATGACTGCATGCATTGTGATGTCTGCAAGAACCCTCCCAAGAAATTTGATGGTACGGAGATCGTCCAAAAAGCTTTAAGCGCAATAATGAGAACACAACAAACATGCCGTATAGGCACCTGTATTGAAATATTAAGAGGTATACGGAGTGATACTGTTATAAGGAAAGGCTACTACGATCTGCCTACCTTTGGAGTTGGCAAGAATATTTCCAGCAAAGACTGGCAAGACTACATCTTGCAGATGTTACAAATGGGATTTATTGAAATTGCCTATGATCAGCATAATATAATGACAGTAACCCCTCTTGGATGGAAAATATTAAAAGGTGAAGATAAAGTCCAACTTGCTGAAATTGATACAAATATAAATGAAGAATATTCAGGCAATACAAAGAGAAGCGCTCAAGTGCCTCATGTACATCTCAATGCGATACAACTCTCACAGAATGAAATTCAATATTCTACAATAGCCTCTTCTGCTGATAAAAACCACCCCGTACAGTTTTCTGAAACTGGAGAAGAAGATACCGGTCTGTTTCAGCAACTACGTAAATTGCGACTAGATCTTTCCCGAAAACAAGGTTTTCCTGCCTACATGATACTAAGTGACAAAGTACTTCATAACCTTGCCACCGTAAAACCAACAACCTTACTTCAGTTTGGCATGGTCGGTGGAATTGGAGATTTTAAAAAAGAACGCTATGGTAAACTTTTTATTAATGAAATAAAATTATACCTTAAGAAATGAGAATAACTTTTACCCTATCAACTACATTTACATATAGAGTAAAAGTTAAAATACATATAAATTTACAAATTCCTGTAATTCCTTCCTCACAAGGAGTTAAAGAATTTTATTCCGCATTTTTAGGCCCCACAGCATCATAGCCTTTAGTACTATTCGTCCGGACTATATCACGAATATTCATTTCCTTGCCATCATTCATCTCAGCATGTTCTTTAAACTCGTCCCAGCCAGCCTGTTCCTCGGAACTATGATGAAAAGGTAATGACTTGTATTTCAACTCACAAATGCCCCACCCAATGAGAGCTATTACTATAAAAGCTATTAAAATTTCTAATCCTGTCATTTTATTCTTGTTTTCTTTTGCAAAAATACGAGTTTAAAATGAAATGACCAAGGTTTTTCAATTTTTTCCTTGCAAAAGGAATAAAAAAAGGATTGCGGCCTTCACAGACAACAATCCCCAAGCGAATAAATTAACCTCAATTGTATAATTAACTCTTGCAAAGATACTATTTAATTCTGACCCAACAAATCTTTTTAGGGATAAAATTCCACTTTTTGTGTTTTTTTTGTTTATAACCAACATTTTCAATGAAGAACAAAAAAACAGACAAATTGTCATCAGACGAGCATCACTAGAAGCAACATGTAAACAACAAAAAGGCGGTCCACAACAAAAATTGCAAACCGCCTTTTCCATTTATTCTTGTTTTTTAAGCTCTTGCCTGATGAGTATTACGAAGAAGATCATTAACCGTTTTTACAGGATTGAACGTACTTAAAGGAACTTCAACAAATATTGTATTCCAATTACTCATTCCCCCATTCCATAAACCTGGCAATTCCAAAGCTTTAAGCTGCTTTCCATTTTTACTTTTACTGCTGATAAATCCTGTTGTCTCATCAACAAATTTAGGTAAATCAAAAGGTTGCCCCTTATAGTCTTTCGTAGCACATACAAGATCAACAGGGTTAAAATGAGTACCATTATTGAACATAGAAACATACTTTGCATTCTTCTGGTCAATCTGAGAAGACTCTAGAATTTGAAGACTGACAGTGCCCTCTTGATCATAAGTAAGGAAAGGACCACCTCCAGGTTCTCCCACATTCTTGACCACCCCGCACACACGCATCGGACGATTCAACTTAGAACGAAGATAAATAACAAGTTCAGCATCCTCAAGCTCCTTGATATCCGATTTACGGCAACAGAGATCACGCTGGAGAAAACGAATAATCTCTTCCAATTTAAGATGAGAATAAGAACCACTATCAAGTATCTTAAGATATTCGAATGCCTGTTTCTGCATTTTAACAAGTACGCCAGCAATAACTTGCTTCCAAGTGACCGTATCACCCTTCAGACGATCAGGCACTACATTATCAATATTTTTAATAAAAACAACATCGGCATCTATAGCATTCAAATTCTCTATCAAGGCTCCATGCCCTCCTGGACGGAATAACAAAGTGCCATCTTCATTCCGGAATGGCGTATTATCCAAATTAACAGCAGGAGTATCCGTACTTGTTTTTTGTTCAGAAAAAGAGATGTTATATTTAATACCAAACTTTTTCTCATATACTGGCACTTTTTCTTCCACAATCTTCTCAAAAAGAGCTAAATGGTCATGACTTACCGTATAATGTATATTTGCTTCTCCATTAGAACTAGCATAAAGAGCTGCCTCAACAAGATGTTCCTCCATTGGGGTGCGAATTTCATCCTCATTATATTCATGAAACAGCAATAAACCTTTAGGAAGTTGACCATAATTCAGTCCTTTTGGTTCAAGCAAATTTGCTACAACTTCTTTATATTGGCCTGCAGCAATAAGTTCCTTTATACTTTTGCCTGTATTTTGCTTACATTTATTACAAAGCGCATGGCGAAAGGCAAATTTAGTGATCTTTTCAAAAAACAGCTTTTCAAAGTCCGTTGTAGGCACATCATAATCAGCACTAAGGAAGGCAAATAAATTCTTGAACATACGACTAGCGGCACCTGATGCAGGTACGAACTTCGTTATACAATGCCCCACTGCCTTATAATCATTCCAAATTTGAATATATATTTTCTGTTCTTCCTCTGTAAGGGAGATTATGCCTTTCCCCACAGCAGCAGGTTCCTCTAATTTCAAGAAAGGAAAACCTGTCTTGAACTGCTCCAACTGATGTTCGAACTTCTCTTGAGAAATACCCCTTTCGGTAATTTGATTTAGATCTTTTTGATTCATATATCTATATTTAGTAATTTACTCCATTAATCATAGAAAATATTATGATACAAATATAATATTTTTTTAGGAAACAGAACAAGAAAAAAGGTGAATATATCTTTATTTATCTTTGAACATGACTATATTTCGGAAAAAATACGTAATTTTGTCGAAATGAATAAAATTTTCGGCCTATGCTAAACGAGGAGAAAAATACAAAATTCGAATTTACCCCAGGGGAACAAGAAGAAAGTTTCGAGATTCTTAAACATATAAAAGAAGTAATAAAAGACTATCTTCAACCAGACGATGTCACAAAACTTCAATTACACATACACGAAGGTTTAGAGAGAGGACAATTTCAAAGAGATGTCTTTAATCTCAACCCTATTCTTCATGCCTTGCAGACAGCTCAGATCGCTGTTGACGAAATCAATCTAAAACGTGATTCCGTAATATCCATCTTACTCTACAACAGCATTGTTAACGGCTATGCGACAGTAGAAGAAATGCAAAAGAAATTTGGTGATGGTGTTGCGCATATTATCCGGGGCCTGGTACGTATTCATGACTTGTATAAGAAGAATCCAGTCATTGAAAGTGACAACTTTCGCAACTTGCTTATTTCCTTTTCTGAGGATATGCGCGTAATATTGATTATGATTGCCGACCGTGTGAATGTCATGCGACAGATTCGCGACACAAAGGCCATCGAAGCTCGTCAAAAAGTTGCAGAAGAAGCCAGTTATCTCTATGCTCCACTCGCACATAAACTAGGTTTATATACTCTGAAAAGTGAGCTCGAAGATCTTTCACTCAAATACCTGGAGCATGATGCCTACTATATGATCAAGGATAAACTAAATGCCACAAAAACGGCTCGTGATGCCTATATTGATAGTTTTATCAATCCAGTAAAGACAAAACTTGAGGCAACTGGTTTAAAATTTCATATTAAAGGCCGGACCAAGAGCATACACTCGATATGGCAAAAGATGAAAAAGCAGAAATGTGGCTTTGAAGGTATCTATGATCTCTTTGCCATCCGAATAATTCTTGATTCGCCATTGGAGAAAGAAAAAATGCAATGCTGGCAGGTGTACTCCATTATCACAGATATGTATCAACCTAATCCAAAACGATTACGCGACTGGCTATCCGTGCCGAAAAGCAATGGCTACGAAAGTTTGCATATCACTGTTCTCGGACCTGAAAAGAAATGGGTTGAGTGCCAAATTCGCACAACCAGAATGGATGAAATTGCAGAGCATGGTCTTGCTGCCCATTGGAGATATAAAGGCATTAAGAGTGAAGGTGGTATTGACAACTGGTTAGCTAGTATCCGTTCAGCTCTTGAAAATAATGACGATTTGCAATTGATGGACCAATTCAAGCTTGATTTGTATGAGGATGAAGTATATGTTTTTACTCCCAAAGGTGACTTATTAAAATTCCCCAAGGGATCAACAATTCTTGATCTAGCTTACTATATCCACTCTAACATAGGGAACACCTGTACGGGAGGTAAAGTAAATGGCAAAGCTGTAAGTTTCCGCACAGAACTTCATTCTGGTGATACCATTGAAATTATAACTCAAAATTCACAGAAACCTAAGGAGGAATGGCTTCATATTGTGAAGACAAGCAAGGCAAAAGCAAAAATTCGCCTAGCCTTGAAAGAGACACAGAAAAAAAACGGTATTTTTGCAAAAGAGCTATTAGAACGTAGATTTAAGAATAAAAAAATCGAATTTGAAGAAGGTACAATGGCTTTGCTTGTCAAGAAGATGGGATATAAAGAGATATCCGATTTCTACAAAGATGTCGCCGATGAAAAACTTGATGCTAATACCATTATAGATCGCTATATAGAACTCCGCGACCACAAAGAGAACACCAATGAAGCCGTTGCTACTGTCAGTGCTGAAAAGTTTGAATATGACAATCCTGACGAAGAAATTCTCAAAAATAATGAGGATGTGCTTACTATTGACGAGAACCTAAAGGGTATAGATTATAAATTGGCAAATTGTTGTCATCCCATTTATGGCGATCCTGTCTTCGGTTTTGTTACCGTAAGTGGTGGCATCACTATCCACCGACAAGATTGTCCTAATGCTCCAGAACTGCGCCGTCGCTTTGGCTATCGTATTGTCAAAGCTAAATGGAGTGGTAAAGGCGGAAGTCTTTATTCAATAGCTTTGCGTATCATTGGCAATGATGATATCGGCATAGTAAGTAATATTACTAATATTATAGCGAAAGAAGATAAACTTTCTATGCGAAGCATACGCATTGAATCCAACGATGGACTTTTTTCGGGAACTGTTGTAGTTCTGCTTGACGACACAAGTAAACTCAATTCTCTTATAAAAAAATTAAATACAGTAAAAGGGGTAAAACAAATAACAAGACTATAACATAAAAAGTATATTTTATAATCAATGATATGTTTGCATACAATGTATACCTGATTAACAAATATAATATTTTATTTTTATTTCCGTTAAAAAGAAAATGGAAATAAAAAGATTACTGTTGATTATGCTAGGCTGGACTATGACTATAAATATCATGGCCCAGTCATTCACCTTACGAGGTAAGGTCATGGATCAAAATATGAATCCTGTAGAACTTGCTATGGTCTCATGCGCGAAACAAGGCAAGTTTACGATGACCTCATTGGAAGGAGAATACACGCTTCAACTTCACTCTTCTGATTCTGTTATAATCCGTTTTTCTATGGTGGGATATAAGACCAAGACTCGCGTATTACAGCATCCGCGTGGAAGGCAAATGCTCCAGATCATGCTCTACTCTGATAACACTTTGGATGAAGTAAAAGTAGAAGGCGAACATATCCAGACCGGACAAAATCAGGAGTTGAAAACCAAAGATATGAAAACGATGGCATCAGCCAATGGCAATGCCATAGAAGCCCTTGTTCAGTCACAGGCTGGTGTTTCCACTCATTCGGAACTTTCTTCTCAATATAATGTGCGTGGTGGTGCCTTCGATGAAAATCTCGTTTATATCAACAATGTAGAAATATATCGTCCATTCCTCGTTCGTTCAGGTCAGCAAGAAGGCCTAAGTATTATTAATCCTTACATGGTAGACAAAATAAAATTTTCAACGGGAGGCTTCGCAGCTAAATATGGAGATAAAATGAGTTCTGCATTAGATATTACATATAAGGACTTAGAACCTAAAGCTGGAAATAAATCTATTTTTGAAGGAAATATTGCTGCATCTTTGCTGGGTGCTGAAGCCTACGTAGGTATAGCCAATAAAAAGGTAAGCTGGCTAAACTCCATTAGATACAAGACAAACAAGAATCTCCTCAGTAGCCTGGAAACTAATGGCGAATACCATCCTAACTTTCTCGATTATCAGACCTATTTAAACTATCATCCAAATACCCAATGGAATATTGACTTCATAGGAAACATCAACGACAATCACTACAACTTTATTCCTAAAACCCGTGAAACGTCTTTTGGCACTCTTGAAAACGTAAAAAGTTTTAAGGTCTATTTTGATGGACAGGAAAAAGACCGATTTCTTACTTATTTCGGCACAATAGGCATTACTCGCAATCTAAATAAGAATACTTCTTTGTCTCTTATCGGCAGTGGTTTCTACACCAAAGAACAAGAAAAATATGATATCCAGGGACAATACTGGCTAGACCAGACTGAAACCTCTGAAAATCTTGGTGTTGGAACTTATTTTCAGCATGCTCGTAACTATCTTACAGCAAGAGTTCTGAGCACTAAATTTATGCTCAAGCACAAGAATAAACAACATGAAGCTGAAGTAGGAATTACTTTTAAAAAGGAACATATAGAAGAACAGTCTGATGAATATGAAATGCGTGATTCTTCAGGCTACAGCATTCCTCATACAGGCCAAGACCTTTATATGATTTATTCACTTAAGGCAAGCAACACCCTGGATGCAAATAGAATAGAAGCTTATGCACAAGATACTTACCATTTTGCCAGTCAAGGTGAGCATACCCACTTTACCTTAAATTATGGCATTCGCATGAGTCACTGGAACTTTAATAAAGAAACGATCATAAGTCCCCGTATCTCTATTGGCATCATTCCCCCCTATAGTGAAAACACGACTTTTCGTATCGCAGGTGGTCTTTACTATCAAGCCCCATTTTTTAAGGAACTTCGGGATACATCTACCGTAAACGGGATTACTAATGTATCACTAAACAATAAGATCAAAAGCCAACAGAGCCTGCAGCTTATCCTTGGCTATGATTATCGTTTTCAGATGAACAATCAAAGATTTCGCTTTTCATCTGAAGCATATTATAAAGCCTTAAGAAATCTCATTCCATATTCTATTAATAATGTTCAGGTGATTTATTATGGCGATAACAAAGCTACTGGTCATGCTATGGGTATTGATATGAAGCTTTACGGTGAATTTGTGCCAAATACAGACAGCTGGCTGAGTTTTTCTCTGATGAATACTCAGATGAAGTTTAATGGTAAAACCATGCCTCTGCCAACAGATCAGAAATTTTCCTTTAACCTCTTTTTCACTGATTACTTTCCGGGAACCGATCGATGGAAAGTTGGCCTAAAGCTTGCCTACGCTGACGGACTGCCCTTCTCAGCTCCCCATCAGGAATTTGAACGTAATAGTTTTAGAGCTCCAGCTTATAAGAGAGTTGACCTGGGCATAAGCTATTGTCTCCTTAATAATAGCAATCATGAAAAGAAAAATATCTTCAAGAGCATCTGGCTTAGTCTTGATTGCCTTAATCTTTTTGGCATCAGCAATGTCAACAGTTATTTCTGGATAACAGATGTTACCAACCAGCAATATGCAGTACCAAATTACCTTACCGGACGGCAACTTAATGGACGATTGGTCTTTGACTTCTAATATCCAATAAAGATTTTTTCACTACAACTATAATAAACAAATATAAGGAACAGCTTATTCAAATTGATGATATTTAACCGCATAATATTTTCTATATAAGCAAAAATTAGTACCTTTGCAAAGATAAATTGCAATAAGGAAATAATAAAAGAAACAAGAATCATATAAAACATATTATGAGCAAACAAGTAGAAAAAATAAAAGAACTGATCGCAAAGCGCGAACAGGCTCGGCTTGGTGGTGGTCAGAAAGCTATAGACAAACAGCACTCTCGTGGCAAATATACAGCTCGCGAACGCATAGAAATGCTTGTAGACGAAGGAAGCTTTGAGGAGTATGACATGTTCAAGCTCCATCGGTGTCATAATTTCGGCATGGAAAAGAAACAATTCCTTGGTGATGGTGTCGTTGCCGGTTCTGCAACCATTTCTGGCCGCCTTGTATATGTCTATGCTCAGGACTTCACCGTTAATGGTGGTTCTCTTTCAGAAACCATGGCACAAAAAATCTGTAAGATTATGGATATGGCTATGAAGATGGGAGCTCCTGTTATTTGCATGAATGACTCTGGTGGTGCCCGTATTCAGGAAGGAATTTCTGCACTTGCCGGTTATGGAGAGATCTTTGAGCGTAACATCCTTGCCAGTGGTGTTATTCCTCAAATTTCAGCTATTATGGGCCCGTGCGCAGGTGGTGCTGTTTACTCCCCTGCCTTGACAGACTTTATCGTTATGACTGAAGGTACATCATATATGTTCCTGACTGGCCCTAAAGTCGTAAAGACCGTTACCGGCGAGGAAATAGATGCAGAACATCTAGGAGGTGCATCTGTTCACGCATCCAAGAGTGGTGTTACCCACTTTACAGCAAAGACAGAAGAAGAAGCCCTTGAATTAATCAAAACGCTGCTTTCTTATCTTCCATCCAATAATATGGAAGAAGCTCCACGTACAGAATGCAATGATTCTATCAACCGTATGGATGACAGTCTGAATGAAATCATTCCTGAAGATCCTAATCAGGCTTATGATATGTATAAAGTCATTGCTGCTGTTACTGATCATAGTGAATTCTTTGAGGTCCAACCTAAATTTGCTAAAAACATTATTACAGGTTTCGCTCACTTCAATGGCCAAAGTGTAGGTATTGTAGCTAACCAACCTATGGCATATGCAGGGGTCCTTGATGTAAATGCAAGCCGCAAGGGAGCTCGCTTTGTTCGTTTCTGCGATGCATTTAACATTCCTATCGTTTCACTCGTTGACGTACCAGGATTTCTTCCAGGAACAGGTCAGGAATACAATGCAGTTATCCAGCATGGTGCTCAATTGCTTTACGCGTATGGAGAAGCAACTGTACCAAAGATTACAGTCACTCTGCGCAAGAGCTATGGTGGCAGCCATATTGTGATGGGGTGTAAGCAGTTGCGTGCTGACCTTAACTTTGCATGGCCATCTGCAGAGATCGCTGTAATGGGAGGCAGTGGTGCTGTTGCTATCCTGTGTGGAAAGGAAGCCAAGAAAATTAAAGAAGAAGGTGGTGACGTCAAGGCATTCCTCGCTGAAAAAGAAGATGAATATACAGAAAAGTTTGCTAATCCTTATCAAGCTGCACAATTTGGCTATATTGACGATGTCATCGAACCAAGAAATACCCGTTTCCGGATTTGTCGTGGTCTGGCTCAATTGCAAACTAAGCGCCAGACTCTTCCTGCAAAAAAACACGGTTGCATGCCAATGTAATTAATTAAAAGAATATGGATAAGAATATATATGCAGCCATTGCTATGGCTATCTATGAATATCAAGGAAATAATGTACATGATCAAGAATCAGGCATCATTACCATCAAGCAGCATTGCACTCAATGGAATGCAAAAGCGTTTGGTATTACTCCTAAACCATAACAGGGAAAAAACATCGTTTAATCATAAAAGAAGATTTCTATGAAAGAATTCAAATATACAATTGACGGAAAAGACTATAAAGTTTCTGTCAATGAAATTGATGAAAATTATCTCGCTTCTATCACCGTTAATGATGAAGAATTCAAAATTCAGCTAGAAAAGCCTGAAAAAGAAGAAAAGAAGAAGCCTGTATTAGGTAAAACCGTAGAAGAAGAAAGCAATAATAATGTTTCTTCTGCAGCTAATATCAATTCAGGTAATGCCGTTAAGGCGCCTCTGCCAGGTACTATAACAGGTATTAATGTTGAGGTTGGCCAGGAAGTTAAAGCCGGTGATACTGTTGTTGTTCTTGAAGCTATGAAAATGGCCAATAATATTGAAGCAGAGAAAGACGGAAAGGTAACAGCTGTCTGCGTTAAATTGGGGCAAGCTGTTATGGAAGAAGATGCACTTGTTGTTATAGAATAGAGTAACACTTAAAAATGATATATTTATAAAGGACTGCTTTAGATTATAAAGCAGTCCTTTATTTTTTAAGAACATCTCTTAAGGAATAAGAAAAGGTTGTCCCCCTAATGCGGAAAACAACCTTTTAATTCATTTATAAATTCTATTGATCAATAGAGTTTATTTCCATCAGCAGGGAAAACGATCGTTGGTTTATAAGTCTTGGCTTCCTCAAAATCAAGTATACAATAAGCAATAATGATTACGATATCACCTATCTGAACCTTGCGTGCTGCAGCACCATTGAGACAAATACATCCAGAGCCACGTTCACCCTTAATTACATAAGTTTCGAGACGTTCTCCATTATTATTATCTACGATCTGAACCTTCTCACCAGATATCAAACCCGCAGCATCCATTAAATCCTCATCAATGGTTATACTGCCCATATAGTTCAGATTTGCCTCTGTGACTTTAACACAATGCAGTTTAGATTTCAAGACTTCGATCTGCATAATAATTACCTGCTTATATTTTATTATTTTTTATAAGTAATATGATCTATCAAACGAATTGGTATTTTACCACAGTTGACCGTAATACAACCCACTACGTAAGAGCAGGCCTCCCAACTGTCCACATTCTGAAGAGTATCACCATCAACAATTTCAAAATACTCGACATCAAGACCATCGACAACATTAATATCGGCAATGACCTTATCATGAGTTTCTTGAACGGTGTGTGTTTTAGCATATTCCACACTATTCTTCAATGCTTCATAGATCTTAGGAGCAATGGCACGTTCGTCAGAAGCAAGAAGGCTATTACGGCTGCTTTTAGCCAGTCCATCTTCTTCACGGACAGTAGGACACTCTACAATTTGCACATCAGAATTTATATATTTTACCAACTTCTTGACAACAGCAATCTGCTGCCAATCCTTCTCTCCGAAATAAGCGCGATTAGGACGAATAATGTTAAAAAGGCGGCTGACAACCTGACAAACCCCATTAAAATGTCCAGGACGATGAGCACCTTCCATTACCGTTGTAATAGGCGGAAACTCAAAATGACGCATATCAGGCATTGGATATATATCTTCTACCTTTGGAGCAAATGCTATATCAGCACCACACTCTTCTATTAGTTTGCAATCAGCTTTGAGATCACGCGGATAACGCTCCAAATCCTTTTGATCATTAAATTGTGTAGGATTTAAAAAAACAGAAACGACAGTAATATCGTTATCCTTTACACTTTTTTTAATAAGAGAAACATGTCCCTCATGAAGGGCACCCATTGTAGGAATAAGTCCTACGGCTTTTTTACCTTCTTTACGAATTGCGAACAACTCGTTCTGAATATCTACTATTTTACTGAATACTTTCATTCTGCGAATTAAGTTTTTTCAATCTCCTGCAAAATAACAACATTTTTCTTAAACAAGAAAGAATTTTTATAAAAATATGCCAAAATAATCTATTGTTGTAGGTTTTAAAAGATTTTATAACCAAAAATGAACTTTTTTTTGTACCTTTGCAGTATTCTAAAAGTGATAAAATGGGAAAGAAAGTATTATTTATCAATCAGGAAATTGCTCCGTATGTACAGGAAACAGACATGTCCTTATTGGGCCGAGACCTTCCACAAAAAGCTCAGGAGGCAGGTTTCGAAATCAGGACATTCATGCCTAAATGGGGGAACATCAATGAGCGGCGTGGGCAATTACATGAAGTGATTCGACTCTCTGGAATGAATCTTATCATCAACGATACAGACCATCCTCTGATTATCAAAGTATCTTCTATTCCTACTTCAAGAATTCAGGTGTATTTTATTGATAATGATGATTACTTTCAAAAACGGCAGATGAGTGCCGATGAAAAGGGGGAAGACTACACTGACAATGGTGAAAGAGCAATTTTCTTTGCTCGAGGCGTTCTGGAGACTGTTAAAAAGCTTCGTTGGACTCCTGATCTTATTATTTGCCAAGGCTGGATCAGTGCCGTTGTACCTTTTTATATTAAGAAAGCTTATTATGAAGAACCGTCTTTTGCCAATTCAAAAGTGATAACTGCTCTGTATGAAAATAAGCTCCAAAACAACTTAGGAGACCATTTCAAACAGTTTGTCGAATATAAAGATGCGAAGTCCGACTTACTAAAAAAGTATGATGAGAATTTCGACTTTCGGGAACTGGGAAAACTTGCCATTGACTATAGTGATGGTATTATTGAAGCAGGGAATAATGTCAACGAGGAATTGCTCAACTATACAAAGGACAGAAAATTACCTATACTCTCCTATTCCAGTGAGGATTACGGAAAACACTACATAGACTTCTTTAATAAGATCATCGGTTAAATAAAACATGCCGCAAGATCGATATGTGTAATAATTTCATATTATATTTCAAAAAATGAGATTCAAATCTTTGGCAGCAATAGCAGTCGCAGCACTTGCTCTTACTGCATGTGACGACACAACGGGTACTCTTGGTAACTCACTGACAGACAATATGGACAACATGATTATCTCTACAGATACTTTTGGAATTGTCAGTCAATCTGTCATTGCAGATTCCGTACTTGCCAACTCTAGTACGGGCTATCTTGGAAGAGTCAAGGATCCTGAAACCGGCGCCTATATCACAGGTGACTATATGGTACAGTTTCATGCTTTGGATAATTTTTCTTTTCAAAATGATACAAGTTATGTCTACGATGATTCCATCAAAGTTAAAATTACAACCGCTAAAAATCCTTCAGGTGAGTTGAAAGCTGACTCTTGTTCTCTACAATTATTTTATGACAGTTATTTTGGTGACAGCCTGCAAGACATGAAATGTACGGTCTATGAAATGGAAAAGCCGATGGAGGAAGGAACACACTATTACTCCAATTTTGACCCATATGCAGAAGGTTATGTAAAGGCTGACGGCATAAAAAAATCACGGGTATATACTCTTGCCGACATGAATCTGACCTCTTCAGAACGCTCCAGCAAGAATTATACACCAAACATTAAAATCTGGCTGGACGAACCTTACACCAAAAACGGGAAAACCTATAATAATTACGGAGGGTATATAACTGCTATGTATCACAAGAATCCGGCAGATTTTCATCAGATATACCGATTTATACACAATGTAATCCCAGGATTCTATATCAAGCATACAGGTGGTACGGGCTCTATGGCCTATCTTTTCCAGACACACCTTAATGTTAACTATCATTACACAGTGCATATAGATACGCTAAATAGTAAAGGAAACTCTCAAGGCAAGGATACCACCTATACCTATCATGATATAGCAACTTTCTCTGGTACTGAAGAAGTATTGCAGCATACCAATATTACAAACAGTAAATCGACTATGGAAGCTCTTGTTTCCGATAAGAGTTGCACATATCTGAAAACTCCTGCCGGTTTATTTACAGAAATCACTATTCCTGTAGACAGCATCATGAAGGGACATAACTATGACAGCTTAAATACAGCCAAAATAATTTTTCAACGCATCAATAATACAAGTACGAGCAAATACAATTTAAGCGTTCCAAAAACATTGATGATTATACCGTATGACAGCTTATACTCATTTTTCGAGAATGAAGATATCATCAACTATCGTACCTCCTTCTATGCAACATACGTAAAAAAGGCATCCAGCACATCATCTACCTCTAATACTTACACCTTTAACAACATAGCAGGTTTGATTTCTTCTATGTACAAGAATAAAGCTACAGGAGATCCTAACTGGAACAAAGCCGTCATCATCCCTGTAAGTATATCCACAACCACCTCAAGTTCAAATACGACTATAATTTCAAAAGTTGTTCATGATATGTCTTTGACGAGTACGAAACTGGTTAAGGGAACTAGCTTTGATAAGACTATATCACCAATAACTATTAATATTATCTATAGTCGATTCGATAAAAAATAGAAGACATGGCTGACAATTTTTTAGAGCGTCACCGATTGGATTATGAAAAACAAAAGGCAGCGTGGATAAGAAAGAAAAAACATCTGCCAAAAAAGTATTCTAGAAATATTCAGAAACCCGATGATGAAACATTATAAAACAGCAAGGGAAGAAGATCAAAATCTTCTTCCCTTGCTGTTTTATAATAATCCTTTCCATCAAAGTAAAAAAAATATCACTTTACTATAACATATCTAGCAAATTTCAACAACAACTGTTTTCTTCCCGCATTCTTAAAATCAACAGTAGCCTTAGTATTTTCACCAGTCCCTTCCACCTTAACCACTGAACCTATACCAAAACGCTGATGCTCAATAATATTTCCTTCAACCAGTCCTCCATCTGAGGTTGCACCTGTTTCCGATACAGAAGTATTCCGGGAATCTATATCACGAAGAGTCACCCTCTTTAAAGATGCTTTTGGCACAGCATCTGTTGTTATAGCTCCTTCACTCTTAGCATTGCTCCCAAAATAATTATATTTGTCATCTTGAAGACTATGATGATTGCCATAGTTTATTCTATCCCTTGCACTCTCAAAGTCTGAACTTTTATAGATGCTGTCATCATATTCCATTCTACAGCTTTGAATATTAAGCAGTATCGGATCTATATCCTGAATAAAACGGCTGGGAGTATCAAATTCCATTTTCCCATAGCGCCACCGGTTCTTGGCACAAGTCAGAAAACAACGTTTCTCTGCACGTGTGATCGCTACATAAAGCAGTCTGCGTTCTTCCTCTAATCCTCTAGGAGAATTAGCAGACATAGGACTAGGAAAGATATTCTCTTCCAGCCCCACCACAAAAACGATTGGAAATTCCAACCCTTTTGCACTATGGATCGTCATCAATGAAACCCTGCTCTGATCCGCATCTCCTTCGCTGTCAAGATCACTCATTAAAGTCACATCCTGTAAATAATCTGTCAAATAAATTTCTGTTTCTCTTCCCTCTTCTTTTCTTTCTTCTACAAAGTCCTGCATACCATTAAGAAACTCTTCCAAGTTCTCCTGCCGGGCTATAGCTTCAGGATCTTTACTATCGTAGATATCTCTGAATATACCACTTGTTTGAATAATCTCCTGTCCCAGCTGAAAGACATCTTTCTCAGAAACTTTTTCCAGATATGAACTGATAAGATTTCTAAAACTGTTAAGTTTGGCTATTGTTCCCTTGTTCACTGCCAATCCATTAGAAACAGGATCTAGAATAACGCTCCAAAAGCTCACGCTATGAGTTCGTGCCGCATCTGCTATTTTATTGACGGTAGTACTTCCTATACCTCTTGCCGGATAATTGATAATCCGCTTGAAGGCCTCCTCATCAGCAGGATTGGCTACCAGGCGGAAATAAGCAATAATATCTTTTATTTCCTTACGCTGGTAAAAACTCAAACCGCCAAAGATACGATAAGGAATATTCTGCTTACGCATCTCCTCTTCAAAACTACGGCTTTGTGAATTTGTCCGATACAAAATAGCAAAATCACTATAATCGTCATGATCAAGGGCCTTAATACTCTTGATATCATTGCATACAATAATAGCTTCTTCCTTATCGCTATAAGCACTTTTCAAAGTTACTTTATCACCGGTAGTATTTTCACTATACACGTCCTTAGGAATCTGACGGACATTATGTTTCATCAAACTGTTTGCTGCAGCCACAATATTCTGCGTGCTGCGATAATTACGTTCCAGTTTGAAAAGACGACAATTGGGATATATCTTCTGGAAGTTAAGTATATTATCTATATTCGCTCCACGAAAGGCATAAATACTCTGATAATCATCCCCAACTACAAAGACATGTTGATTTTCCTTAGTAAGCTGCAACACAATTTGCTGTTGGGCATAATTCGTATCCTGATACTCATCAACTAAGACATATTGAAAACGCCCGGCATATTTGCATCGAACATCCTCATGATCGCGAAACAAGACAAATGTAAGAACAAGAAGGTCGTCAAAATCCATAGCATTAGCCTTTTTACACCGCTCTTCATAAGCTGTAAAGATATGGTTTATCTCTGGCTGTCTGGCATCCATGTCTCTATTGAGGAATTCACGATTTGAAGCATAATGAGCAGCATCAATAAGACGGTTCTTCGCCATGGATATTTTACTGTGAACAGCAGCAGGCTTATAAATTTTATCATCCAACCCCATTTCCTTGATGATTGACTTAAGAAGAGATCTCGAATCTGCTTCATCATATATTGTAAAGTTGGATTTATACCCTATCATCGGAGCTTCATATCGAAGGATATGGGAAAAGATCGAGTGAAAAGTACCCATAGCAAGATATCTAACCTGTTTATCACCTGCCAGTTTTGCAATACGTTCCTTCATCTCCTTAGCCGCTTTATTGGTGAAAGTCAGAGCCAGAATATGATTCGGGGATATGCCTTTTTGCAACAAATAGGCTATTTTGTAAGTAAGAACACGAGTTTTTCCAGAGCCAGCACCAGCAATAACAAGCGAAGGCCCATCCATATACTCTACAGCCTGACGCTGTGAATCGTTTAAATTACTCAGCAAGTCTTGCTTTTCCATATAATTCCATATATCTTTTATCTATTATCTCCGTCTGTAAGTTCCTCCGACCACAGTTTCAGGATTTACATCTTCCCCTTCTGCAGGAAATGCAGGAATAAAACGCATCTGTTGTTCTATCTGATGCTGGCGTTTTCGAATATAACTACCCGGATGAGCAGAATTAAACTTAAGAGGATTAGGAAGAGTAGCGGCTATAAGAGCACATTCATCCCGAAAAAGATCTTTGGCCTTTTTATGGAAATGATACTCAGCCACTGCATCCACACCATAGATTCCGTCGCCCATTTCTATACTATTCAGGTAAACTTCCATAATACGCTGCTTACTCCATAATGTCTCTATCATAAAGGTAAAGTAGACTTCAAATCCTTTGCGAATCCAACTTCTGCCCGGCCAAAGAAAAACATTTTTGGCTGTCTGCTGGCTAATTGTACTTCCTCCATGCATTTTTCCACCATGCAGATTATTTTTAGCTGCGTTTTCTATGGCACCGAAATCAAAACCATGATGCAAGAGAAAACGCTGGTCTTCACTAGCCATAACCGCTACTGGCATATGCTCTGATATTTTTCCCATCGACACCCAATGATGATGCAGGGTAAGACTCTTATCATCGGAAAACTGCTGGGCACAACGAATAAACATCAAAGGGGTAAAATACACTGGAAAGAATCGATATATCACTACAGCAAGAATGGTGGTACTGAAAAACAATGCCACCATCCATCTAACAATTATTAGTATCTTTTTCTTCATTACTCACCAAGAGTACCATTCTCTGCACTCTTCACCATAGCATCACTAGCATACAAATAAACTTCAACACGACGATTCTGAGGTGCCACTTCCTGATTGACAATAGGATTCTGGCTGCCATAGCCAGCAACATTCTTAAACTGGCTTGCTGATACACCAGCCTGTTGTAAATAACTGGCAACAGCTTTAGCACGAGCATCACTCAACGGAAGATTAATCTTGTCCCCACCCGTTGCATCCGTATAGCCCTGTATGTCGACAGACAACTGGCTATCATTCTTCAGCACTTTAGCAAACTTAAACAAATCAACCTGAGCAGCACTCTTTAGTGATGCCTTATTTAAATCGAACTGCAAGCCGCTGTCAAAAGTGACTTTGACAGCCTTCAGTCCATTAGCATCTGTAACTTCATCAACAGAAGCATTATTGACATTCTTAATCACATCTTGTTTGACTTTATCCATATGATGCCCTATCACAGTACCAGCGGCACTACCTACAGCAGCACCAATAGCAGCTCCGACAAGAGCCCCTGTGCCATGATGGCTATGATTACCGATAGCACCAATAAGACCACCTAATGCGGCACCTCCACCAGCGCCTAGAAGGGTTCCATTACCTTGATTTGTGCCACAGCCTGTCAGTAGCAGAAAAGACATAGCTGCAATTGTAATATTCATCTTTTTCATAATCTCCAACTGTCTAAAAAATAATCTATATGCAAAGATACCTCTTTTTTTATGATACTGCCCCTTTTTATCAACTTTTTTTAGTACTTTTGCCACAAATTGAATAACAAGCAAGTTAGAAAACAATGGCAAAAGAATTAAAACAATTGACCAAGCGTGCTGACAACTATAGTCAATGGTACAATGACTTGGTTACAAAAGCAGACTTGGCAGAACAAGCCCCTGTAAGAGGATGTATGATCATCAAACCTTACGGATTTGCTATCTGGGAAAAAATGAAAGAGCAACTGGATAAGATGTTTAAGTTGAAAGGTGTACAAAATGCTTATTTCCCACTTCTTATTCCCAAGAGTTTCCTTTCCCGAGAGGCAGAACATGTCAAAGGATTTGCCAAAGAATGTGCTGTAGTGACACACTACCGGCTGAAAGCTTCTGAAGATGGCAACAGTGTCGTTGTTGACCCTGAGGCAAAACTTGATGAAGAACTTATTATCCGCCCGACTTCTGAAACAATCATCTGGAACACCTATAAGAACTGGATCCACAGTTGGCGTGACCTGCCTATAAAATGCAATCAATGGTGCAACGTGATGCGCTGGGAAATGCGCACACGTCCTTTTCTCCGTACCTCTGAATTCTTATGGCAAGAAGGCCATACGGCTCATGCTACCCGTGAAGAAGCAGAACAGATGGCACAAGATATGCTTCACGTTTATGCTGACTTTGTAGAAAACTGGATGGCTGTACCTGTTATGCAGGGAGTAAAGAGTGAGACAGAACGCTTCGCCGGAGCTATCAACACTTATACGATAGAAGCAATGATGCAAGATGGCAAGGCACTACAAAGCGGAACTTCTCATTTCCTGGGTCAGAATTTTGCGAAGAGCTTCGATGTAACTTATCTAACCAAGGACAACAAACCTGAATACGTATGGGCTACCTCATGGGGGGTTTCCACACGACTGATGGGGGCTCTCATCATGACTCACTCTGATGACAACGGTCTTGTGTTACCGCCAAAACTGGCTCCTATCCAGGTTGTCATCATCCCTATCTATAAGAATGACGAACAGAAAGAGCAGCTCAATGAAAAGTTGCAACCTGTTATCGAACAACTTCGTCAACTTAATATATCTGTTAAATTTGATGATGCAGACAACAAGCGTCCAGGGTTCAAATATGCCGATTATGAATTGAAGGGTATTCCTGTACGTCTCGTCATGGGTGGACGGGATCTTGAAAATAACACAATCGAAATCATGCGTCGCGATACTCTCGACAAAGAGAATGTTAGTTTTGACGGCATTGTCGAACGAGTAACAAACACTCTTGACGACATTCAGAAAAACATTTTCAACAAAGCAATAAAATTCCGTGATTCTCACATCTTCGAATGTGATAACTATGATGAATTCAAAGAACGCGTTAAGGACGGAGGATTTTTCCTCTGTCACTGGGATGGCACAGCAGAAACAGAGGCCAAAATAAAAGACGACACCCAGGCTACCATCCGATGCATCCCGTTCGCTTTCGAGCAAACTCCAGGCATAGACATGGTCTCCGGGAAGCCAGCCAAATATCGTGTTATTATCGCTAGAAGTTATTAATATTCAAGAAGGCAGGCATTACTGTCTGCCTTCTTTTCCCAGATAACAATTCTCTTATGGCAACAATACAATATATTATCGTAGCAATCATTATCATTGCAGCATGGGCATACGCTATATACAAGGCATATCATTCCCTAAAACATAATAAAGACCAAGCGTATGGATGCTCCGGATGTAGTATCCATAAACAATGGCAGCAAAAATTGAAAGAGCAAAGGAAAGAACATAAGAAAGTTTTTTCACAAAAAATTGGAAAATAATTTTGTAGAATAAAATAAAAATTCTACCTTTGCACTCGCAATTTAGAAATGGTACCTTGGCCGATCGGTTAGGTAACGGTCTGCAAAACCGTGGAGAGCAGTTCGACTCTGCTAGGTACCTCATCAAAATCAAAAAAAGGAATTTTTCTTTAGGAAAATTCCTTTTTTCTTATATACAAAAAGCACAAAAATAGATGTCATAAATATCAACAATAACTACTCTAAAAACAACATATTACTAAGTAACTTGACTTCTGCTTCTAAATACCAAAGCCCCAGGCATACTTATAATTCACTGATTTACTGAAGCTTATAAAATATCACATTTCCAGCGCTCTCCGACAAGCCATTAATTACATTGTATTTAATGATGAATTAAGACGTATTTCGCGGCTAAACAGGAGTTAATTCGTGACTAAACACAACTCTATTGATGCTTTAATAGAATTCTATTTCTCAAAATTCATAATTTATCCCGTCACGTTTCATGAAAAGATAGACTTCAACAATTCCAGACTGAAACATGCAGACAGAAGATTTTATTGATATAAAAATTTACAAAAAAAAAAACGAACCTCACATTATATCAAAAGGCTAACAGCTGTTTTCTCTTAAACAGGGTCCTCAGTACGGTCATTCTTAAAAAGGTCATCAGCTTCCTTAACCTCGTCACTGTCAAACCACTGGGTTAGTTTATCTTTTGCCTTCTTTTTGATATCATCACCAACATCACCCCAGACTTTTTTGACAACATAAATTAAAACTGCCAAATCATCACTCAATCCAGCGAGAGGTATTGCATCAGGTATAACATCCAACGGACTGATAAGGTATCCTAAAGCTCCAAGAATAAGAGCTTTATCCTTAAAAGATACCTTATTGCTATCCAATGTATAATACAAAACAAGTGCGGCATAAACAAACTTAGCCCCTGAACGCTTGGCTATACGAGAAATTTTCTCAATGAAAGCGCGCTTATTGAATTTGTCCTTATAAGACATAAAATCAGGTAAATCAGACATTTGCATATTTATGATCTTTTAAATTCTATAATCCAACACATCTTTGATATAGTTGTCCAGTTGCTTATTTGCTATCTTCTTCAACCGGATTTGAACAGACAAATTCCACAAAAGCCATACTACAAGACAAAGTAATAATCCAACCCCAATAGCCAACAGAATAGTCATCTCACCAAACGGCAAATCTTTATCTGGGTACGCAGACATAACAATAACAGGCAGAACAATCAAAAAACCTGCAATCGTATAACGGGAACGCTCGCTCCCCCCACTGTCAAGAATTGCCTGTTTGTCAAAGAGATAACTGTCAAGAGCTTCTTTCGTTACACCATAATCCTCCATTCGTGGAAAATCATTTCTATTATCAAAAGCCGCAATACGGTTAGTGACATTATGCTCGAAATCATCTAATATTTTGTCGGTCTGTTTTAAAGCCATAATAAAGATTTTAATAAAAAGAAAGCAGTGCTCCTGTAAGCCGGGTTCCGTTCCTCTTTTTACAAAGAGGTGCCTGTCATTTATCTAGTCTCATGGTCACCCCTGAGCTCAAGCATTCTACCCTCCGCAGAAGTCCGAAGACTATTAGGCGGGTCACCTTCTACCTGCGGTATACATGAACTTGCGTCCTCCAGATGACACAGCCTGATGATCACCCATCAGCTGGTGGTCTCTTGCACCACCTTCTCACCCTTACCCCTTCTAATCCAAATGGATTAGGTAGATCTCACGGGGCGGTTATTCTCTTCTGTCAATACCTACTGTCACCAATAGCTTCTAGTTTCGGAAGTGGAGTACCCTGTGCCGCCCGGACTTTCCTCTCGCATCATACAATGCCAGCGACAGTGCCAGAGCACTGCTTTCTCGCCGCAAAGGTAATAATAATTAATGAATAAAGCTAATTATAGCTTATTATTCTACTTTTGTTTTCTTGTTTTTTTTAATATTTTTCAGACAAGAAACGCTTTTAATTAAATATATAGAACTAACAATTTTCCGCTATTTTTCAAGATCTATATATTTTTCTACTAAGGCAAGTATTTTAATAGGGAAACAGGTTGCCACTATATTTAAGTAGCGTTAATGTGTTAATTTCAATTGTTAAAATGGGATAAAGATGATATAGAAATTGAACGAGTAAAAGAAAATGCATTTATATTTGCATTCGAAAATAAATGAGATAATATTTAAAAACAAGAAAGTATTTATTAAAAGATAAAAACTATGAATAATTTAGGTAAGTATGTCATTTCCGGATTATGCGTTGCTTCGCTCACATTTTCCTCTAGTGCACTTATGAAAGTTAATGCAGCCGAAAAGGCAAACACACTTTCTGGTCAACCCGTAGACTTGACCTATGCAGCCGAAAAGGCTGTTCCTGCTGTAGTTCACATCAAATTTGTACAAAACTCCAAGACGAAGACTGTAGATGTGCAGTCGGAGCCATTTGGCGATTTCTTCGATCCCTTTGGTTTTTTCGGCAATCCAGACAATGGAGACAACAATGGCGGCACACAAAAACGTCAGGTGCAAACTCCCAAGAAAGAGGCTACCGGGAGTGGTGTTATTATTAGTTCCGATGGATATATCGTAACTAACAATCACGTAGTGAATGGCGCCGATGAACTCACAGTGACATTAAACGACAACCGAGAATTTAATGCAACAATAGTTGGAACAGATCCAGCAACCGATCTTGCCCTTATCAAAATTAACGGGAAAGATCTTCCAACATTGCCTATTGGCAATAGCGATGATCTGAAAGTCGGCGAATGGGTCATTGCTGTCGGCAATCCCTACAACCTCTCTTCTACTGTTACAGCCGGCATTGTAAGTGCCAAAGCTCGCGGTCTGACAGGTGATGGTGAAGGACCTGGCATCTCTAGTTTTATCCAGACTGATGCTGCCATTAATCCGGGAAATTCCGGTGGAGCCCTTGTGAATACCAAAGGAGAATTAGTTGGAATTAATGCCATGCTGTACTCTCAGACAGGCAGCTACAGTGGTTATGGCTTTGCTATTCCTACTTCCATCATGACCAAAGTTGTAGACGATATAAGGAAATATGGCAGTGTGCAACATGCATGGCTTGGCATTCAGGGCGGCAATGTACTCGACTACATTAACAGCCAGAAAGAGAACGGTAAAGATGTCAATCTGGGAACAAATGAAGGGGTTTATATTGCGAAAGTCGATGAAGACGGTGCCGGAGCAGCAGCTGGCATGAAGGAAGGTGATGTCATTATAGCAGCTGACGGTAAGAAAATCACCAAAATGTCTGAACTTCAGGAAATCATCAATAGCAAGCGCCCTGGTGAAAAGATCAGCCTTACTTATTTACATAACAAAGAGAAGAAGACAAAGACTGTGGAACTTAAAAACGCTCAAGGCACAACCTCTGTTATCAAAGCTGCAGACTTAGACATCCTTGGAGGCAACTTCCGAGAAATCACCAAGGATATGAAGGACCAACTTAAGATTAACTATGGCATAGAAGTAACCAAAGTCAACAATGGAGCTTTCAAGAAAGCAGGCATCAGCCGAGGGTTCATAATACAAAAAGTCAACGATCAGAACATGAACACGATAGATGAACTGCAGAAAGCTGTGAAGAATGCTTCTACCAGTAAGGATCCAGTACTCTATATTCAGGGAATCTGGCCATCAGGCAAGAAGGCTTACTTTGCTGTTCCTCTTACGCAGAACTAATTTCCGTCAGGAAATAATGAATATTTAGAAAATAGTAGATATCTCAAAAAATATCTACTATTTTTTGTTTATACCAACTAAAAACCGTACATTTGCAAGTATCTAACTTACGTGCCATGAGACAACTAAAGATCACAAAATCTATCACAAATCGTGAAAGTGAATCTCTAGACAGATACCTTCAAGAAATCGGTCATGAAGATTTGGTATCAGTTGAAGAGGAAGTCGAACTTGCCCAGAAAATTAAAAAGGGCGATAAAAAAGCTTTGGAAAAGCTAACAAAAGCGAATTTGAGATTTGTGGTCTCTGTTGCCAAACAATACCAGAATCAGGGACTCAGTCTTCCTGATCTTATTAATGAGGGGAATCTTGGACTTATCAAGGCTGCTCAAAAATTTGATGAGACAAGAGGATTTAAATTCATCTCCTATGCCGTATGGTGGATTAGACAAAGTATCCTGCAAGCATTGGCAGAGCAAAGCCGTATAGTTCGCCTTCCACTGAATCAGGTTGGCAGTGTAAATAAAATAAACCGGCTGGTTAACAGCTTTGAGCAAAAAAATGAACGCCGGCCTAGTGTTGAAGAAATTGCCGAGCACATTGACCTTTCTGAAGATAAAATTGAGGAAGCAATGAAAGTCAACACACGGCATATCAGCGTTGATGCCCCATTTCAGGATGGTGAAGACAACAACCTGCTGGACGTCTTGCCTGATCAAGATGCACCGGACGCAGACAGAGTGCTGGTTCTGGAATCTTTGCGTGAAGAAATCGGACGTGCCCTAGACACCCTCAACGAGCGTGAGCGCAATGTAATAGAGGCCTTTTTTGGACTTGGACAGGCAGAGATGACCCTTGAGGAAATTGGGGACAAATACGGTCTGACAAGAGAGAGAGTAAGACAAATAAAAGAAAAAGCTATTCGCAGGCTCAGACATAACACCCAGAATAAATACTTAAAAGGATTCTTGGGGCAATAGAAAAAATCACATGACTAAATTATAAAAAATGAAGATATCGAAATTTACAATGATTGTTGCCTTACTTTTAGCTGCAACAGGAGTATATGCGAAAAATAGAGTAACTCCAACTTATATGTTTGGTATTGCGGCATCGTTTAATGATTCTACGGTTTACTTTACCGGCATCCAGAAAGTAGACTCAGCGTATATCAATACAAAAACAAATTTTTTAGCAGGACGAGACAATTATTCTTATCAATTAAAAAATTATCTCGAATCTAAGGGGGAAGCAAACAGAACATGCATTACCACTTTTGCCTTTTCTGAAAAAGATATTAAAGAAAAATATAACAAAGTTTTAAAGAAATATACAGACAGCAAAAAAGGTACCCCATTTGATATAAGGTATCTCAAAAACACTGATTTTTCTTTTAAATACATTGTTCCATACGAAATAAGTGATGCTGAAGAAGCTGCGAAAGAGAAAGCAGCCAAAGAAGCCAGAAAAAGAATCAGAAACATGCAAGTCAAAGAAAATGGTGGTCCAGGCAGAAGAGAAGGAAACCATATGGGTGCTTCTGATGGCATGAGAGGAAATATGGGTAGTCCAATGTAATATGAAGATATGATTGCGAACAGCCGATATTATAAGATTGCAGATCTTAACATCAAGCTCTCTTTTGAAAAAACAAAATATTCTATAGATTGTCTCTTACCTTCATTTAAACCGTTTTTTAAAGACACTATAGATGGAGATTTATTTTTCGAATGTGCTGTCAATGATGAATTGCAACCAGTATCCAAAGAAAAGAGAGAACGTATAAGGACATTCGAGACAGGAAATGGTGCTACTATCGTTGACCAGCTGAAAGATGGAGGGTACCAGTATATCATTAAAGATATCAATGGAAATGAATGTGCATTACTTATTGCCAACAAGAATTTTGATCAGTGCAATTGTGCTCTCAAGGGAAATTACAATATGCGATGTTTCGGACTGAACAATGTCTTGATGTTGATCTTTGCCTTTGCAGGGAGCAGACATCAAACTGTTTTAATGCATGCTTCTTTGGTGAGAGAAAATGATTATGGTTATGCTTTCATCGCAAAAAGTGGTGTTGGAAAAAGTACACAGGTGAGCATGTGGCTTCGATATATTCCTGGTTGTGATTTAATGAATGACGATAATCCCGTTATTAGAATCATAAAAGGTAAACCTTATATATATGGAAGTCCCTGGAGCGGAAAGACACCTTGTTACAGAAATGTAAAGGCTAAGTTAGGAGCTGTCACCCGTATAAGACATGCCCAGCAAAACAGTATAGAACAATTGAAAGCTATAGAAGCTTTTGCATCTGTACTCCCCTCGTGCTCTATTATGAAATGGGATGAGGATATTTTTACACGTATCTGCATGATTGTATCCAAAATTGTTGAAACAACAAACATTTATACATTACATTGTCTACCTGATCAAGAAGCTGCTGTTATATGTCATCAGAACATCACGAAATCAAAGAAATAAAATTACCTAATGCTATTCTACTGCCTCAGGTAAGTGAATTATTAAGCAAAGGACATACAGTAACATTACGGCTAAAAGGATTTTCCATGCGTCCTTTTTTGGAAGACAACAGGGATAAAGCTTTATTAGGAAAGCCTGTTGATATCAAAGAAAATGATGCTGTGCTTGCTGAAATCCATCCCAAGACATTTGTTCTTCACCGTCTCATAAAAATAGAGGGTGATGACGTCACTCTTCGCGGTGATGGTAATTTAAGATGTGAATACTGTAAACTAGAAGATATTAAAGGAAAAGTCATCGCTTTTTACCGTAAAGGAAGGGGAAAAGCAGATTTAACTACCGGAAGAAAATGGAAACTATATTCAAAGATCTGGTGCAGCCTTTATCCTGTCAGAAGATACCTTTTAGCTTTTTATAAAAGAATATGGATACCCCTTTTGGGTACTATTTAAAAACAATAAACTCAATAAATGAAAGCAAAAGAAAAATTTAAGCTTATGAATATTTGCGGTGAAAACATTATTATCGCAGAGGGAAAGGAAAATATTGATTTCAGTAAGATAATCAGTATGAATGATTCTTCAGTCTTTCTCTGGAATAAAATAGGGAATAATGACTTTACCAATGAAGATTTAGCCAACTGGCTGACGGAAGAATATGAAGTAAAATATGATGATGCCCTCGCTGACTGTAAAGATCTGACAAATAAATGGTTGCAGGCAGGTATTATTGAATAGGAAACTCACCTTATAGAAAAAGGTAAGCTTTTAAAGCTTACCTTTTTCTATATATCCTTTGGATATCAAATCATAATAAACAGCTTCGAGCTCTGAAACAGTCAACTGTTCTATGCCGTGCTCAATTGACCGGATAAGTTCCTCACGGCGAAATTCTCCAGAGGAACCAAATCTATTGAAATCCATATTACTTTTTCTTTTCAGGATAGACAAACTTATCTCCGGTCTGTTTTATCAATTCCCGGGCATACTTTTCTGGATACCCTGGACGAACAACCGTAGCACCAATACCTTCTGTAGTACGCGCAAACTTGCCACCTTTCTCCGGTTTGATCGTCATATCATTATATTTCACAATAAGATAAGTAGCCAGATTCTTCCAGATAGCAAGCATCTGACGGGCATTGTCATTACTATACTTATTCAAATACTCGATTGCAGACTGAGGACTCGAAGCATAAAGTTGCTGAGCTTTCATTTCCACCCCCTGCTGATCAGCCATATAGGTACTGTCTAAACGATCACGGACTGCCTTAACAGACGGGAACATCAAACTATAACGAGGATAAACCATATTGCTCACCCAATTACAAACCCAATAAGCATTCTTGTCAGAAAAAGTCACAGCATCTGCTCCAGGAGTATTATAACATTCCGGCTGAACTGTATTACCACAATAAATAGGAGTATAAGCCACCATATTGGGATCATCATTTCCAAACCACAGCACACCACCAATTTGACGAGGCAACCAACTGCGCATCTGACTGACGTAAGTAAAGCCTGTCTGCTGTGTACTCGTTGGACGTTCATTGAAATATTCCTTACCATCAACCTTAAATGTAAGAGGTGTAAGGCGATAAGGCATCTGCCAGATACCACCACCGAGGTCATTACCATCAGCTACCGACAACGGAGTATTTTCATAATGATCACGCATGCAAGCTTCAACATCTTTCACGCTCAACTTCCGGTTAGGAATGATCCACAAAGGCATATCCTCAGCACTAGCATCCTTACCTAAAGCCCAAGGCAACCAACGCTGCATATCTTTAAAATGATTGAAAAAGCTCCATACACGGGCATCACAGAACCGACGACCCTCAAAATCAGGGAATGCATAAGAATTCTTCCAGGAGAAATCCTTATCTGCACCATTAAACCATCCTTTACTACGCGCAAAACTTATCACATTCTTGCTATGAAGGACCTCTGTTTTATAATTAGAAAAAACACCTATACGACTTTGGTTGGCATGACCACAAATAGCATTATCCGGAATACGGACAGCACACCAGACCACCTTTTGCTTCTTATCGCCACCACAGCCTTGCATTTCAAGTATCCATGCCTCCTTCGGGTCACAAATAGTAAAAGTCTCTCCTTCTGAACGATAACCATACTTCTCAGCTAAAGAGGTCATCGTCTTAATTGCTTCACGAGCAGTCTTACTACGCTGCAAACCAATATAAATTAAACTGCCATAATCTATGAGACCAGTAGTATCAACCATATCTGCACGACCTCCATAGGTTGTTTCCCCTATCGTCACCTGATACTCATTGATATTTCCAATAACATTATAAGTCTCAGGAGCTTCAGGAATCTCACCAAGGGCAGCATGCGTATCCCAGTCCACAATCTTCCTCATCTCTCCTTTGGCATGTTTGCCGCCAGGATAATGACAAAGCCCCACAAACATACCATAATCGTCTGCATTGTAACTGCAAAGTACAGATCCATCCACAGAAGCATTCTTACCTACAATAAAATTAGTGCAAGCCAAAGCTGGAGAAAGAGCCAGCCATATACCGGCTACGCAAGCACATATCTTTTTCACATTCATACCTTTTATCTATTAAATCATTCACATGCTTTAAAACTCATATCCAATCCTTTTACAGAATGAGTCAATGCACCAACAGAAATAAAATCAACCCCCTGATTGGCATAATCACGGATAGTATCAATCGTTATATTACCAGATGATTCTGTCTCATAACGGTGATCTATCAATTCGACAGCTTTACGAGTGTCCGCAACTGTAAAATTATCGAGCATAATCCGATTAACTCCTCCACATTCCAGAACTTGATTTAATTCATTAAAATTACGAACTTCAATTTCAATTTTCAAGTCAAGATTCTTTTCCTTGATATATTCATGGCAGCGATGAATTGCATTAGAAATACCACCGGAAAAATCAACATGATTATCCTTAAGAAGGATCATGTCAAAAAGACCAATACGATGGTTCATTCCACCACCTATCTTAACAGCCTGCTTCTCTAATATTCGCATGCCAGGGGTTGTCTTCCTTGTATCGAGAACATGAGCGCCTGTGCCAGCAATACGTTCCACATAATGATGCGTCATAGTAGCAATACCGCTCATGCGCTGCATGATATTAAGCATCAAGCGCTCTGTCTGTAAAAGAGAACGAACCCTTCCAGACACAACCATAGCAATATCACCGGTTTTCACAAAAGTACCATCCTGAATAATAACCTGCACCTGAAGAGTTGGATCAAAACGGGTCAATACTTTTTTAGCAACTTCTACACCTGCAAGAATACCATCTTCCTTAACAAGGAGATGGCTCTTCCCCATAGCCTTCTCAGGAATACAACATAAAGTTGTATGATCACCGTCACCAATATCCTCAGCAAAAGCAAGATCTATCAATTGATTTTCTAGTTCTTCTATACTCAACATAATATTTTTATTTATTCAATAATTTGTGCATCCTTATAAGCACGAAGAATATTTTCTCTATCTCTCTGTAAGATAACAGTCCCTCCAATCCACTCTGTCATTGGAAGTTCATCGCTGAATTCATAATAGTTGACTACTCGTCCCTCACTTATTTCAACAACAGCCGGATGAAGTTTACAATCTCCAATAATTACGAAATTAGCTGCTACCTTTCTATAATCCATCATAATTTTTCCTTCTATTTAGGGCGGCTCATTCGAAGAGGTTCTGCAGAAGGCCCCGGAGGAAGTCCTCCCCCCGGATTTGATAAAGGGACTGGTGGCATATGTGATACATTTGATGAGCCATTGTCTCTGACTGTTGCCGAAGAATCCGAATTTGGTGATAAGCCAGAGACTTTCTTCGACTGTGCTGAACGATTAATATGAAGACGAATCATACGAATATTCTGCAGAATCATCAATTTTAGTGTTGTAGTACCTGATCCCATATCACTTCCCTGACTCAACAGAAAATATCCTTTGACACTCTTGATTCCAAGCGTATCAGCATCCTCAATCATAAGGCTATAGTGTTGAGTATTCTGAATATGGACAAGTTGACTCGCAACACTGTCATTCTTAAAAGTTACAACAACTGTAGCTATTCCATCACGCATACCATCCTGATATAGAAACTGTGCATCAAAATCCAACAACAAACGATCACCTCTATGAAAACCAGAATCCACCGGTATAGAGAAAGACTCTACATTAAATGGCTGGTTAGGTGACAGGACAATAGCAGAAGGTCCACGCCAAATACTAGCCGTATCACCAGAAGCGACATTACCTCCCATAGCCTCCATATCCGAAGCAGATACGCCCAAAGACTGGTCCTTATCTTTAAACCGATCAACTAATTTTTCATAGATATCATGCAGTAACTCTGTATGACGTGTATAATAGACTAAAGAAGAATCAAACTTAGCCTGAGTGACATCATGTTTCCTTAAAACAGATGCATAATAAGCGGTCTGCTCCTGGGGGGTAGCGTGACGAGCCTCAGCAATACCCTGCGCCAGATGATAATCATAAAGAACATCCTCCATCTGTGAGGGTGATAAATATTGATTAGACACTCGTGGCTTACAAGATGTCAAGAACAATAATGATATTGAAAAAAAAAGAAAGAAATAACGGAACTTCATTTCCGCTCCTTTCTTATCTTCGGATCCTGCTTTTTGTCCTCTACTAATTTACAAAATCCATTTAAATCTTTACGGCAAAACAATAATAAACTTATTATTCCTACTGTCACACAAGAATCTGCAAAATTAAATACAGGACTGAAAAAGATAAACTGCTGTCCACCGACAAAAGGTATCCAGTCTGGCCAAGTCGTCACAAGAAGAGGGAAATAAAACATATCTACAACTTTCCCCAACAAAAAAGAAGAATAGCCATGACCAAATGGTACCAGATAAGAAACATAGAAAGGAGATGATGCATTGAATATCAATCCATAAAACATTGAATCAAGCATATTGCCGATTGCTCCTGCCAAAATGAAGGACAAACAAACTATATAACGTGTGCGGGCCTTACGTTTTATCTGAAGATAAAGATAGTATCCAATTAAAGCTATAGCAGCAATACGAAAAAGACTTAACACCATCTTGTTGAAGAAAGTCATTCCCCATGCCATGCCATTATTCTCGATAAAATCGATATAAAACCAATCCGTTATACGAACAGACTCGCCAAGAGTCATTGTCGTTTTAACAGCAATTTTAATCACTTGATCAATAATCAAAGCCAAAACGACAATAAAAATGACAAGCACTTTCCTATGGTTCCTAAAAAAATTATTCATGATAATCTTCATGCAATCTGTTTTCCACTGTAAACATATTAGTGTTTACGGGCATTCTTTGACTCAACACTTAACGTAGCATGAGGTACTGCACGCAGGCGCTCCTTAGGAATAAGCTCGCCGGTGATGCGATCAATACCATAAGTTTTGTTCTGAATACGTATCAATGCAGCTTCCAAACCTTTTATAAATTTCTGTTGGCGCTGCGCCATATTCAATAGATCCTCCTTAGATTGTGCCTCTGTTCCCTCCTCAACAGCATGATAAGTAGGAGAAGTATCTGCTACATCATTACTTGTTGAATTATCCAATTGGGACATCATATCTTTGTAATCACGACGTGCCAATGTTAGTTTCTCATCGATAATCTTCTCAAACTCAGCTAAATCTTCATCTGAATAACGTACTTTTGCTGTAGCCATAATAGATACCCTTAATTTATTAAACAATAAAACAATTTAAGAGAAAAGGCAAAAAGCCTTTTCCCTTTACTATTCTTTAACTTTTCACTATCTTTATATTAATTGTGAATTCATCAAACTCTGTAGGAATTCCATCATTTTCAGTCACTTCCAAAGAGTTGGCAAGTACCTGCCCTTTAATCATATCGCCATAATCTGCAATAGCATTACTCATCTCTGCATAAGGAGCAACTTGAACATTTATATGATCCGTAATTTCCAAGCCTAATTCCTTTCTTAGATTCTGAATGCGGTTGATCAGCTCACGAGCCATACCTTCCTTCTTCAAATCTTCGGTAAGATCAACTTCCAAAGCAACAGTCAGATTGCCTTCATTGCTGACAAGCCATCCAGGAATATCTTCAGAGATAATATCTATATCTGTTGCATCAACTGTAATACAATGTCCATCAAGATCAAAACTATAACTACCCTCACGTTCCAAGTTAGCTATATCTTCCTGGCTCAATGAGTCCATCTTTGCAGCGACGCCTTTCATTAACTTGCCAAACTTCTTGCCCATAACCCTAAAGTTACACTTCACTTTTTTGACAAGAACTCCTTGGCTTTCAATAAAATTAAGTTCTTTTACATTAACCTCATTCTTAATCAAATCGGCAACAGCCTCAATGTAACTCCTCTGTTCTTCACTTACAGCAGGAATCATAATCTGCTGTAAAGGCTGGCGGACCTTGACATTCACCTTACGGCGAAGAGCAAGTACCATAGAGGTAATCTTCTGTGCGATCCCCATACGGGCTTCTAATTCTTTATCTATCGTATGTTGATCTGATACTGGAAAAACTTCGAGGTGGACACTTGATAATTGCCCACCCAAATCATGATAGAGTTGATCTGAGAAAAATGGAGCAAATGGTGCGAGAACTTTGGATACAGTCATCAGACAGGTATAAAGAGTCTCGTATGCGCTGAGTTTATCTTTACTCATCTCCTTTCCCCAAAAACGTTTACGGTTTAAACGAACATACCAGTTGCTTAAATCATCATTGACAAAAGCATCTATTAAGCGACCGGCACGTGTAGGATCATAACTATCCAGTTCCGTCCTAACATTCTTTACCATAGAAGCCAAACAGGACAATATCCAACGATCAATTTCAGGACGCTCTGCAAAAGGCACTGGTTCTGACAAAGGATCAAAGTTGTCTACATTTGCATATAAGGCAAAGAAAGAGTAAGTATTATACAGAGTCCCAAAAAACTTGCGACGAACCTCATCAACACCATTCTGATCAAATTTCAAGTTATCCCAAGGCTCACTATTAGTCAGCATATAGAAACGGACAGGATCTGCGCCAAACTTGTCTATCATTTCAAAAGGATCTGTAACATTACCGACATGCTTACTCATTTTATTCCCTTTAGCATCAAGAACCAAGCCTGAGGAAATAACATTCCGAAAAGCTACATGATCAAAAATCATTGTAGAAATAGCATGCAAGGTAAAGAACCATCCACGTGTCTGGTCTACTCCTTCATTGATAAAATCGGCCGGATAATAAGCCGGAGGAACTGGAGTTCCTGTATAAGTACCGTGAATCAATTCATCCCGATATTCATCTTCGCTTTTACCTGTTGCCTTAAGACCTTCTGCGTTGACAGTCCCCTCAAACGGATAATGCTGCTGTGCATAAGGCATAGACCCAGAGTCAAACCATACATCTATTAAGTCACTTTCCCTCTGCATTGGTTTACCATCATCACTTACAAGTATGATATAATCGATATATGGGCGATGGAGATCTATCTTATCATAATTAGCCTGACTATAATCGCCAACAACAAAGCCTTTGTCCTTAAGAGGGTTACTACTCATGAAACCCGCTGCTACAGACTTTTCAATCTCGGCATAGAGTTCTTCCAATGATCCTATACACTTCTCCTGGCGATTTTCATCACGCCAAATAGGAAGAGGAGTCCCCCAAAAACGGGAACGGGAAAGATTCCAGTCATTCAAATTCTCAAGCCAATTTCCAAACCTACCGGTGCCTGTTGACTCTGGTTGCCAGTTAATCGTCTTGTTTAATTCTACCATGCGGTCCTTCTTTGCTGTATCTCGAATAAACCAGCTGTCCAATGGATAATACAAGATAGGCTTATCTGTACGCCAGCAATGTGGATAATTATGAATATGTTTCTCTATCTTAAATGCAGAACCCTCCTGCTTCATCTCCATACAGATAATGACATTCAAGTCTTCAGCCTTTTCACTCGCCTTCTTATCCCATACACCATCGGGATTAAACTTCGGATCGTAAGAATTCTTCACATAGTCACCGGCATGATGACCATAAGCCTTTACATCGACACATTTTTCAACAAATTGATCATCAAGTTCATTTAACAAATAATATTTTCCTTGAAGATCTACCATTGGACGAGTCTCACCCTTCTTGGATATAAGATAAAGAGCCGGAATATCGGCGTCCTGGGCTACTTTGGCATCATCGGCACCAAAAGTAGGTGCAATATGTACAATACCAGTTCCATCCTCTGTAGTGACATAATCACCAAGAATAACACGAAAAGCCTGATCAGCCATCTCCACAAAACGATCGCGGCTATCTGCACCGCCAAACACCTTTTCTGGATGAGCCTCTGCATATTTATTGACAAATTCATGAGAATATTCTCCGACCTTTTCACAAGGCTTCACCCAAGGCATTAACTGCTCATAGTGTATGCCTTCCAGTTCTGAACCTTTCAGATGAGATATAACCCTCCAAGGGCATTGTTTTTTCTCTTTGTCAAAAGGCAAAAGTGCACCATCACCACAATTTTGCTTTGGATCAAGATACGCTGACAGACGGGGCTCGGCCATGACAAGAGTCATAGGCTTGCCATCATAAAGGTTATAAGTCTCTACGACAACATAATCAATTTTAGGTCCGACACACAGTGCTACATTTGAAGCCAAGGTCCAAGGAGTTGTTGTCCAAGCGATAAAATATGGCTTTCCCCATGTTGGACCCTGAAAATTCAATTTATTTTTCAGACTTTTCCAGTCGCTATCCGTAATTCTAAATTGTGCAGTAACAGTTGTATCCTTCACATCACGATAGCATCCAGGCTGATTCAATTCATGAGAAGAGAGACCTGTACCTGCTGCCGGAGAATAAGGCTGTATGGTATAGCCCTTATAGAGCAATCCCTTATTATACAACTGTTTCAGAAGCCACCAAAGTGTTTCTATATATTTATTATCGTAAGTAATATAGGGATGATCAAGATCTACGAAATATCCCATTTCTTCTGTCAGAGTTCTCCATTCTTTGGTAAACTTCATGACATTCTCACGACACTTTTTATTATAATCCTCTACGGAAATATATTTATCAGAATCCTTGTTATCTATATCTTTCTTGGTAATGCCAAGTTCTTTCTCAACACCAAGTTCTACAGGAAGTCCATGAGTATCCCATCCAGCTTTGCGATGAACTTGATAACCATTCATCGTCTTATAACGATTGAAAGTATCCTTGATAGAACGGGCAAGAACATGATGTATACCTGGATGGCCATTGGCAGAAGGAGGGCCTTCAAAAAAAACGAATTGTGGACACCCCTTACGTTCATCTATCGATTTGTGGAATATATCATTCTCTTCCCACTTTGCTAGTATATCTTTATTGGTCTGAACTAAGTCTAGACCCTTATGTTCGGCAAATCTCTTAGCCATGTTATAACCTTTATTTTATTACGTAATATTTTAATAGCCGCAAAGTTACATAAAATTATTTTTTTTACCAAATATTTTAGTAACTACATATAGGATGGCATCTTTTGCTTACAAACTTTCTAAATCTTTAAGCCATATGGATGAAACAGCATCAGATGGCATTCGCCAGTCACCACGAGGGCTGAGACTGACACTGCCAACTTTGGGACCATCAGGGAGGCAACTACGCTTGAACTGCTGGTTGAAAAAGCGACGGATGAAAACTTCCAGCCATTTTTTGATAGTCTCATCATCATACGTTCCTCCTAATTCAGCACCCTGTACCTGACACTGATGATTACTAGAAGGCTGGTCAAAGGCCTTTCTGGCCAAAAGATAAATTTTCTTAGGACTGAATCCAAAACGAAGAAAATAATAGAGAAAGAAGTCATGAAGTTCATACGGGCCGACAAGGTCTTCTGTCTTTTGCTTAATATCACCATTACGGTCTGCCGGTATCAATTCGGGACTTATTGGAGTATCTATAATGGCTAAAAGTGTATCCTTGACTTTTTCATCAATCTCTTTTATAGCAACATATTTTACGAGGTATTTAATTAAAGTCTTGGGTATACTACTGTTTACGCCATACATACTCATATGGTCACCATTATAAGTAGCCCAGCCTAAAGCAAGTTCTGATAAGTCACCAGTGCCAATGACCAGTCCTCCCAACTGATTACTCAAATCCATCAAAATCTGCGTACGTTCACGAGCCTGTCCATTCTCATAGGTGACATCATGGATACTCATATTATGTCCAATATCCTCAAAATGCTGAGTAACAGCCTTAGAAATGCTGATTTCACGGATTGTAACCCCCAACTCCTCCATCAATGTGACAGCATTATTATGAGTACGGTCTGTTGTCCCAAATCCAGGCATAGTTACTCCTATAATACCTTTGCGGTCATATCCTAGTTTATCGAAAGTACGTATACATACCAAAAGAGCCAAGGTTGAATCCAAGCCTCCGCTTATACCTACAACAACTCTCTTACTATGGATATGGACCAGCCGCTTAGCCAGACCCATTGTCTGAATATTAAAGATCTCTTCACAAGACATATCCATATCATCATTTTTCGGAATAAAAGGATGTGGATTAACCACTCTTTCCAATACAAAATCATGTTCATTCTCTGTTAGTTTAGCAGAAATAAGAACCGTACTGAAATCATGGTTCAGCTCATCATATTTAATATTCCGCTGGGCATTGACGAAAGTGCTGTTGTTTCTACGCTCACTGCGCAGTCTGTCAATATCAATCTGCGCTGTTATCATCTGTTCATCAAGAGAAAAGCGCTTTCCTTCTTCCAAAAGGATTCCATTCTCGTAAATCAAAGCATTTCCTCCATAAACAACATCTTGAGTACTTTCACCAAAACCACAACTGCTATAAATATAACCTGTCATAGTCCGGGCACTTTGCTGAGACAACAAACTCTTAAGATAGTCATGCTTACCTATCAGTTCATCACTAGCAGACAAATTAAAGATCAAGTCTGCTCCTGCAAGTGCTATGCGGTTACTAGGTGGGGCTGGTGCCCAGACATCCTCACAGATTTCTATACCAAACTGCACCCCATCAGAAGTCTTGATCAACTGAATATCTGAGGTGAGATGTACCGTATGACCAGCATAGCGAATGTCAATATTCTTCAAGTCCTGAGAAGAGGCAAACCAACGTTTCTCATAGAATTCACTATAATTTGGCAAATAAGTCTTTGGCACGATACTTAAGATTTGTCCACGCTGAATGACGACGGCACAGTTAAGCAATAAACCATTGGCAGCAACAGGAGCACCGACAATAGATATAATATCCAGTTGACGGGTAAAATCAAGCAACATAAGTATGGCATTTTCTGCTGCTTCAAGAAGTAATTGCTGTCCGAACAGATCCTGACAGGAATAACCAGTAATGGACAACTCTGGAAATGCAATAATTTCCACGCCACGACCTTCTGCCTGTACGATGAGATTTTCGATCTGTTGTGTGTTATATTCTACATCACCAACTCTCACTCCCGGAATGGCAGAAGCGACTTTAATAAACCCATACTTCATATTACTAAATGTTTTGGTATCTACTTATAATATTACTTGATCGTTACTTGAGTCGCACCATATCCATATTCCTGAAAAGAAGCATCTTGATAGGGACAATTCTTATAACGATAGTTTAATTCATGGATCAGAGCCTGCCGGAGGACACCTTCACCCTTACCATGGATAAAGATAATCTTCAGGCCTTTTTTCATCTTATTTTCATTCATAATCTTTTTGAAATAATCAAGCTGATAATGAAGTATATCTACCGTATTCATGCCTTCCGTAGTTTCCAGAAGTTCCGTCGCATGAAGATCAACAACCAAAGTGCCATCATCCTTGACTTTCTTTTTCTTCTGTTCATTGTGAACAACGACTTCTTCTTTATACAACTGTTCTTTCAAACGCTTGCTATCTACGACCAGAGGACGGGCAATTTGATCGTTTTCTACAATCGTATAAAGCAAAGCAGGCTGTTCAAAAAAGTCATTTTCTTCGAAAGTGTGAATTTTATAAAACTTGACAGGATCGATACGAAACTGTATATCTATCGTAGGCTTAAGAAGAAATGTCTTGTCCTTTTTAAAAGCCATCATCTGGATAGCTACACGGCCAAGTTCATTCAAGTGGTCACCATTGATATCTTCAATGAAAAGTTTCATGTTAGGTTCAATCTCTCCATGTGCCTTGAAAGTCCACGCGCTACCTTCCGCAGTCATTATAACATACTGCAAATAATAATTACTGTCATTAACCAGATAACATTCAAACTCAAACTTTTCAAAAGCCTTGATATCTTTAGGTACAAAAGCTAAATACGAAGAAAGTTGATTGCCTCCTTGACGCTCTTCGGTCTGTTGTTGAAAAGTAATATCTCTTTCCGATGGATCATAATCATCCACTTCCATAGAAACCTTCTCTTCATTATCATTTAAGATAGCCTTAACACTACGACTGTCATTTTTGAGTTCAGTATTGGCATGGGCTGCAGCAACATCACAGGCATCCATCTTATCACTAATCATCTTGCCCATGCTATAATCATCCTGCTCTACAACAATAACATCATGAATAGAAGTTGGAATCTGAAATCCATCTTCATCTTATACCAACACTATACCCTTACCTTGAAAACCAGCAATTTTACCTCCACCGATTT
>DMYZ01000083.1 GCA_003483565.1 Prevotella sp. | reverse complement strand
CTTATTTGGATATGCCTGAACTAGGAAATACGAAGGAAAAAATATTGGAAAGTGGGACTTTGGAAAGTCCGAATATTGCTCCTGGTGACAGTGGTGTCATTCCTTTGCCTCCATTGAAAGGACATGTTTTACAGGTAGTTGCTACAGATGAACATGGAGAAGAAATCTTTTTGTGGAGGTTTAATTTACCAGAAAAGGAAGTCACTTCAAAAGATAAAGCTGTTGATCTTGATCAGAATGTCGAGATACAAAATGAAGTGGACAGCCTTATTGTTACTAGTAAAGGCCGAAGGTATACTTTTAATAAGAAGACAGGTTTTCTTATGGGAGTCAATGTTCATGATAGAGATATTTCTTTTAAGGATGGACCTCGTTTTATTGCTGCCCGTCGCAGTGACCGTAGTTTTGACCAATTTTATAATCATGATGATATTGATGCCGAAAAGAAAAAGACACAGTATACTGAATATAAAGATCAAGGGCAATTTGCCGGTTTTGATGTTCAAAAAGCAAATGGAGGATTAGTACTTTCTGCCAATTATAAATTAGGTTGTTTGGATCAGGCTACATGGAGCTTTCTTAATGATGGTAGTGTCAAGCTTTCTTATTCCTATAATTTTGGCGGTGTAGTTGACGAAATGGGTATTTGTTTTGATTATCCAGAAACAAAAGTGTTGTCAAAATCCTGGGTTGGAGATGGCCCTTACCGGGTATGGCAAAATCGTCTGTTGGGACCTCAGTATGGTTGTTGGAATAATAAATATAATGATCCTATACCAGGAGAAAGTTGGGATTATCCAGAGTTTAAGGGCTATTTTGCTCATGTAGACTGGATGCAGCTTGTAACCAGTGAAGGTAAGATTGATATTTGGAATCATCAACCTGCCGACTACGTTGGTGTTTATCAGCCGAGGGATGGTCGTGACCATCTTCTTTACATTTTACCGAAAAGTGGCATCAGTCTTTTGAAAGTTATCCCTGCTGTAAGGAATAAAGTTAATTCTACAGATTTGAATGGCCCTTCGGCGCAACCCTATTGGGCAAAGAATGAGAACGTGAAGGGTGAAGTAATATTCAAATTTGAGTGATCTTCCAGCAGTTATGAATAAAAAGATATTAATATTTTCCATCGTATTTGTTCTGAGTAGCAGAGTCATGGCTTCCATGATCTTACTTCCTTCTGATGAGGAAAGGAATTCCGCACCATTTACCTTTTGGTATTGGATGTATGGAGCCGTGTCTAAATCTGGTATTCATGCTGATTTGGTTGGTATGAAAAATATCGGTTTGAGAGGATGTTATCTTATGCCTATTCGTGGAATAAGTGACAAATCTGAGTTTAAAGGGGATGCCAATCAACTTTCTCCCCAGTTCTGGAATGATGTCGATTATACTTTTCAGCAGGCTGATTCTCTTGGACTTGAATTGGGTATTCATATCAGCGATGGTTTTGCTTTGGCAGGTGGACCATGGGTTACACCAGCGGAGAGTATGCAGAAGGTGGTCTGGACAGATACAATTGTAGATAGCAAAGATTTGAAAGGTTTGATGCTGAGAAGACCGGAGTCTTATGATGGTTATTATGAGGATATAGCCTGTTGGGCAATACCTTTGAGAAAGAAGTATTCTTGCTCTAGGCACGTACACCATTATCAGCCTTTTTTTATGAAGTGGAATATAGCTGACAGTAAGACACTCCAATATACTTCGGCAATGACTAGAGATAAAAATGGTGTATTCCGTTCATCAGAACCATGTTCAATACTTTATGATCTTGGAAATATTGAGATTGTTAGAAGTCTCCAGGTCATTCCTTCTGGCAACAATATTCAATGTCAGCGGTTAACAGTTATGGCTTCTAATGATGGCATTAATTTCAAAAAAGTCGTACAGTTGACTCCAGCCCGGCAGGGCTGGCAGAGTTATAGTCCATTTTTTACTTATTCTTTTCCTGCCACGTCAGCCAGGTATTTTCGTTTTGAATGGACTCCTGTTGGTACAGAGCCTGGCAGCGAAGATCTGGATCCTGCGAAATGGAAGCCTGTTCTTAAACTTAAAGATATTATCCTGAGCAATGAACCGAAGATAAACCAGTGGGAAGGAAAAACGGGTGCTTCCTGGAGGATTGCCAGTACTACATCATCAGAGGATGTACCAGATCAAAATTGTGTTCAGCTTGAGGATATGATTCGCTTGCGATTGCAAGGCGATAGGGTCATTTCGGTGATTAATTCTGTTTCGAAGCACTCTTTCTTAAAGAATGGAGGAAAAATCCGTATACTCCGTTTTGGTCATACCTCTACTGGTCAGATGAATGCAACGGCCGGTGGTGGTAAGGGACTTGAAGTTGATAAATTCAATGGAGAAGCTGTGGATAAACAGGTGAATAATTGGTATCGGAAATTTCTAGACCGCCCCCATTCTTCGGTAATTAAATATCTTCATGTCGATTCGTGGGAGTGTGGAACGCAAAACTGGGGGGCTGGTTTTCTCCAGGCTTTTCAAACTAGAAGAGGCTATGAGTTGCTTCCTTATCTTCCTCTTTATGCAGGTGTTCCTATGGTGTCGGCTGAAAGAAGTGAAAAAGTGCTTAGGGACATCCGGTTGACTGTTAATGATCTGGTCAATGAGGTCTTTTTTCATCGTGTAAAATATTGGGGAATGCAATATGGAAAAAAAGTCTCTCATGAGAGTATTGCTCCAACGTTTGTTGCCGATGGATTGGAACATTATCGCTATGCTGATCTTCCGATGGGAGAATTTTGGCTCAATTCTCCTACGCATGATAAACCGAATGATATGTTGGATGCCGTAAGTGGTGCTCATATTTATGGTAAAAATATTGTTCAGGCTGAAGGCTTTACAGAAGTCAGAGGAGTGTGGAACGAAACTCCGGCGATGTTAAAACCTTTGCTTGACAGAGAATTTTCTCTTGGAATGAACCGTCTTTTTTTCCATGTTGATGCTCATAATCCTTGGCTGGATCGTAAACCCGGAATGACGCTTGATGGTATCGGACTTTTCTTCCAAAGGGATAATA
>DMYZ01000185.1 GCA_003483565.1 Prevotella sp. | reverse complement strand
CTGGATACAAGGAATGATATCACGCTTGCGATATTCATTGCCAAAGATGATAAATTTCAACTTCTCCTTAAACATATATTTTTGCCGTTTCGGATTTTATTGTTACATTTGCAAAAATAGCGAAAATTTTCGAAAAATATTATTAACAATATACATATTTTATGGCAAACATCTATGAATTTCTCGCTAATGGCTTCGAAGAAGTTGAAGGCATGGCACCTGTAGACATTTTTCGCAGAGGTGGCGTAAACATCAAGACGGTAAGTGTGACAGGTTCTGAATGGGTTCAGACCTCTCATGGTGTAACAGTCAAAGCTGACATCAAATTTGAAGATGCCGACTTAAGTGATGCGGATATGTTGATGATTCCGGGTGGAATGCCAGGAGCAACCAACCTTAATGCTCATCAAGGTGTCCGTCATGCATTGATGGCCCAATACCGTGCCGGCAAGAGAATCGGCGCCATTTGTGCGGGTCCGATGGTTTTGGGCAGTCTGGGGCTTTTGAAGGGTAAGAAAGCAACCTGTTCACCAGGTTTCCAAGAATATCTTACAGGTGCCGAATATACAGGTGCACTTTATCAAGAAGCCGGAAACATTATCACAGGAGAAGGACCTGCTGCTACTTTTCCTTACGCTTATCGTATCCTCAGTTATTTTATTGGCGAAAAAGCTGTACGACAACTCGAGGTCAAAATGCAATATGCGCATTTAATAGAAGAAGCAAAAAAGAAAGAGTGATATAAAAGATATTCATATCATGGATCAGGATTACGTTATTATCACAGCAGGAGGAAAAGGAACACGGATGGGTTCTGATATCCCTAAACAATTCTTGCCTATTGACGGTCAGCCGGTCCTGATGCGAACGATCCAAAGATTTTGGGATTATTCAGAGAAACTGAATATTATCCTTGTCCTACCGGAAAACCAAGTCAACTACTGGGCCTGTCTATGCAAAGAGTATCAATTTAACATACCGTGTAAAATTGTCTTAGGAGGAAGAACACGTTTTCACTCCATCTACAACGGACTGGCATCGATACCTGATCAGGCTAGAGGCATAGTGGGTGTCCACGATGGAGTACGCCCTTTCCCTTCAATTCATGTTATCAGCAGGTGTTATCAGACAGCCAGAACAGCAGGAGCAGTAATCCCCGTAATGCCCGTGGAAGAAACATTAAGATACCTACCTGAGAACAAGAATGTATTACGCAGTGATTTTCGATTAGTGCAAACCCCTCAATGTTTTGATATATGTCTTCTCAAGAAAGCCTATCAGCAACCATACAGTAAAAGTTTTACCGATGATGCATCTGTCGTAGAGGCTTATGGGAAGAAGGTCACTCTCATCGAAGGCAATCGGGAAAACATTAAACTTACCACGCCTTTCGACATGAATATTGCAGAAGTCTTCGTAAAAAAAGAGTCAGCGGGTGAGCGGCCGATAAAAACATCGCTGTAACCATTAACAGAGTCTTTTATCATTCTCTTTACCATAAGAGTTTTCTATCATCCCAATCAATTAGGAAAGATATCAGAAATTGAATCATATTCTCGATCAGGACATTAAGTATTTACCGGGTGTAGGCCCCAGAAGGAAAGAGATACTGAGTAAAGAACTCGGAATCAAAACTTATGGTGACCTATTAGAATACTATCCCTATAAATATGTTGACCGGAGTAAAATCTATCATATTGATGAACTTTCTGATGATATGCCTTTCGTACAACTGAAAGGCAAGATCCTTGGTTTCGATGAATATGCAATGGGAGTAAGGCAAAAACGTATCGTTGCCCATTTCTCCGATGGTCACGGTGTTGTTGATTTAGTCTGGTTCCATGGCACCCAGTATGTCTATAAGAAGTATAAGATTAACACTGAATATGTCATTTTCGGGAAACCTTCTATTTTCGGCGGACGCTTTCAGTTTACACATCCGGATATCGATCAAGCTGATCAACTTGAACTGTCTTCTATGGGCATGCAACCCTATTATATTACAACTGATAAGATGAAAAAAGTGGGACTTACATCCCGCTCTATAGAGAAACTAACAAAAACACTTATTGAAAAAATTTCCTACCAGCCTTTATCAGAAACACTTCCACCATTCATCATCCAGTCTCTTCATCTGATTTCCCGTGATTCAGCATTTCATCTGGTCCATTATCCCCACGACACGAAAGAGATGCAGCAGGCACGCCTGAGAATCAAATTCGAGGAACTTTTCTATGTGCAACTGAATATTCTTCGCTATGCAAATGAGAGAAAGAAGAAATACCAAGGGTATATTTTTCAACATATAGGAACTCAATTTCATTATTTCTATAACCATAACCTACCTTTTACACTCACAAATGCGCAGAAGAAAGTTATGCACGAAATACGGAATGATATGAAAACCGGCAAACAGATGAACCGCCTTCTACAGGGTGATGTAGGTTCAGGCAAAACACTTGTGGCTCTGATGTCTATGCTCATAGCAATAGACAACGGTTATCAAACCTGCATCATGGCTCCAACGGAAATTCTTGCAGAACAACATCTGATTACGATTCGCAACTTTCTCAAGGATATGAATATCCGCGTAGAACTCCTTACAAGTATCATTAAGGGAAAGAAACGGCAAAAGGTTCTTCAAGGACTGGCTAGCGGCGAAATACAAATTCTGGTCGGCACACACTCTATCATCGAAAACCAGGTAGTTTTCCTTCATCCCGGCCTGGCTGTTATTGATTAGCAACACCGGTTTGGCGTTAAGCAAAGAGCCAAACTGTGGGT
>DMYZ01000237.1 GCA_003483565.1 Prevotella sp. | reverse complement strand
CACAATTCCTTCTGTCTCCAGTACATCCTGTATCCTTGCAATGATACTGCGGTGCAACCGGTTGACCCGTTCCACCTTTTGCATCTGTGCTATCCGCTGCAACTTTATCAGAAGAGGAGGATGCACCTCCTTCGGCAACAGGGAGATACCGTCCAGCACCAAACAAGAAACCGTTTCGATGTCCGCCAAACGGAAAATCCCTTTCCAGTCCGCGTCCCTGAACAGGGATGCGTCAGGGCTTTCTCCCCACATTGTCGCACGGACCAATGTCAACAACCGGTCAGCCGTATCCGTCATTGTCTCTTCCCGTCTATCGTTCCTGTTCCAGCAACCACTTAAAATACTCCTCATGCTGATCCACGAGATGATCCCAGGAATATTCCTTCCGAATCACCTCCAAATTTTCGTTCACAAACCTTTGCCGGTGAACGACCTCATTCTCCTCGATATGGTTCAACAAGTCGCTCACCTCTTTCGCCGAACCGTAGTAAGTCGCATTTTCCCGCAACACGGCCCGGTTAAAAATATTGTCATGCGCCAGGATAAAGCAACCCGCAGCCATCGCCTCCAACAGGGAAGGATTCGTCCCTCCCACACTATGCCCGTGGAAATAGGCATACGAAAAATGCCGGATACTATTGAGTTTGTTAAAGTCATAGATGCCCCCAACAAACCGGATAGACGGATCGTCCCCGTATTCCGCCAACAGTTCCTTCGCATGTTTCGTTGTTGTCTTGCCCACAATCACCAACGGTTTTCGTCCATACTCCCCGGAATGTTTGTATCCCTCTATCGCCATACGGACATTGTTTTCCGGCTCCAGACGGGCAATGAGCAGGTAATACCCATTGGAATGCAACCCTAAACTTTCAAGATGTTTCTCATCATAGTCATCATAGATATTCGCTCCATAGGCTAAGAACTTGCTCTCCTTGCCGTAAACTTCCTTGTAATAGTCGCGAATCCCCATGTTGTCCGCAATCAGGTAATGACTGTACTTTACAGCCTCCTTCTCCTCCCAGTGGATAAACTTCTGTACCCACTTGTTGAATTTCGACCGCTTGAATTCCAGTCCATCCATATTGGTCGTGAATATGGGCGACTTGATCTTCTTCACGTCAAACCAGATATAGGCCGGGATGATACTGGTATATCCCGCTTCGTAGATAATATCGAAATGTCCCCGTTTCAGGGCATCCCGTAGACAGGCAAAATCATAGAAAAAACTCCCCACCGATCCGCCCATCCACTTCTCAGGGGAATAGATATGCCGGATGTGAACTCCCTTGTATTCCTCCTTCTGATAAGGATGATATTTCGGAGAATACACCGTCACGTCATGCCCCCTCTTGGCCAAACCTACAGATATATACTCGGCAAACTGCTCGAAGCCCCCGTAATTATTGGGAATGCCCCGAGTACTGACAAAAGCAATTTTCATTAAATCCTAAAAATATTGATTGTTATTTCTCTATTTGATTGTCATCATCTTCATATACATATCCCTGTACTTGGGTATCAGATAATAAGGCCATATAATTTTCAAGCGTAAAACGCCTGTAGAATTTGAGATATGCCATATAGAAAGAATCTATCAGCAGGATCAAAACTGCCACTTCTACTATACCAGTTCCATCGAGAACGACTTTTCCCAACCCGTAAAGTACAACGATGATGTCAAAATAGATACAACCTATAAAGGTAATACATCTCAAAAAACCATAAAGGGCTACGTAATTGTCTGCTTTTCTTTGGCTTTCAGGTATATTGGTATATACATAATGCATTAAAATCCGGTGGAAATCAAAGTCCAAATTTATTGGTGGATTTTGAACTTTTAAATTTTTAGGCAGACTGTAAATCTTTGATTCTATACATATAATCAGATATTCATCAAGAGATCTTGTGATATAAGCATTAATATTAAAAACTTTCCCCAAAAGGAAAACAAACAATGTAATTGGGAAAAAGACTATCAATACGATAATTCGCCAGATACAAGGTCCCATAACGTACCAGCCTTCACTATGAAAATGATGAAAGTAATTGTAATAGACATGAGGATGATCCTGTGACAACAAATATTTTGATGGATATTTATAAGCTCTATTTGATATGTATTCCACCGTTTGTGATGAAAAATAAGAAACAAGATGTCCCAATATATACGAGAACAGAATAAAAGAAATAAGCAATACCCCTTTGTTAATGGTGTAGCAGTCATCCGCATTCTGTTTGATTTCCGATTGAAACTTTTTCGCCTTAACCGATTTTGGTGTTTCCTTGATTTTGTCAAAATCATATACACAAACTTTAAATTGATTATAACTAAAGAAATCTGATGCATTTACACTTTGTTTTCCCTGGAAGAAAATGGGTTTGATAAAGACCATCATCATCAGTAGTATTGCACCGGGAAAAAGATAGCCAAGGAAATCATATAAAGAGAAAGGATTTTTATTCATGGCGTTATTATGTCGTACTTGTAAAGGTTTGTGCTTTTGCTGATCCGGAATGACCACTTTGAATGTTCTTATCTACAAACTTTATACTATTCTGATTTTCACTTTCGCTTTTATTGGTATCTTGTTTTTTAAAATGTAAAATTGAAATAAAAGCACAGTTAACATTTTTAGTCATCAAAGATTCATGGCTGACTTGAGAATCGCAAAGATCAAATAACCGCATGATGCTTATACCAACAAATCTAAGCCCTCTGGTCTTATTGAAATCTTTTTTTGTTTTGGCAAAGAATTCATTAGCAATATTATGGTTTGTATAGACCTTACCATTAATTTGTTCAAACCATCGTTCATCAAGTATTTTCTTTACAAATAATATATCACGATTCTTCCTGCCAGCGTATGCCTGCATTTCCTTCCATATCAAATAATCATGGAAATAAATACGTTTATCAGATTCTCCACCTACTAGACCGGGTGGTATATGCTTGTCATATCTTTCTTGGCCTCGAGTGTACAGATAGGCAAGTTGAGCTTTGTTATAACCCCGACCAATTTGTTTGGGTGAAATTAAATCAAAAAATATTTCCATTTTAGAGTCATTACAACCTGGTGTCAAATTATGAAAGTAAGCATACTCCACATCTTGAGGAAGCCACAGTCGCTTTAGCACCTTTGATTTTTTCAAAATATAGATCAAATCAGAGAAGTCACTATCGGATAAATCCATAATCGCCTCCAACGTGTCCGTATCGAAAACAATAATGGACTTGTGACAAAGCCGTTTTCTTTCCTTTTCGGTAAGAGAATATGCCCCAGGATAGTCACAGATCATACTTATAGGATAAGATTTTTCCTAGCCCAGTCATTTGAAGCCATAAGATTTTGCCAAGCCGCTTCTTGACCACTTTTAATCACAATTACCCGATCCGATGAGTCGAGTACTGACATAATACGATTTCTGATGCTCTCACTATCTTCTGAGGAAATTACCGCCCATGTAGATTGAGTAAGATGTCCCCACTGTGGAAAGGACTTAATTTCCTCATACAACTGATCATAATTCCTTCCAGGTTTGCACAGATCGTAAGAGATAATATAACAATGTTCCATCATAATAGCATTTTAAATATGATATTGCCTACTCTTCTATATATTAGCGTAAAATAAAAAAACTTAAAACCTCTTCCTTTTTTCGGTAAATACACCATCACACTATGTCCCCTCTTGGCCAGACCCACAAATATATACTCACCAAACTGCTAGAAGTCACCGTAATTATTGAGAATACCCAAGTACTGACAAATACAATTTTTATTTTCTATATTCCTTAACAACGTTTTTTACTTGTCTCAAATATTCTCCAGAAGGATCACCCTTTGTTGGAACAAGCCATCCTCCTTCTCCTAATTCGTTCCACGCATAAATAAATATAAACTTTTCCTTGGTCTTTCTATTTAAGATAAAATCGTACGCATCTTCTAAATGACGTTTAAATTGCAGAGGAGTTTTGTCAATATAATATATGAGTCCACTTTAAAA
>DMYZ01000206.1 GCA_003483565.1 Prevotella sp. | reverse complement strand
TTACTAATAGATACGTCGGATATCAGTAGCTAGATAGAATATTGTTGTGTGAGATGTATGGTTTTAAGTAAACGACAACCACCGCGATCTACACGAAGTAGATCGTCGGCGGCGTCAGATGTGTATAAGGAGCAGACCCACAACAAACTGCACACAGTTGACTCCCGTCAAAGCCATTAATCCCTGATTGATCTGATTCGGTATATACATAAAAAAAGCCAGTAACGGATGGCGGTAAATATTGTAATTTGTGCCCCAGTTCGATACTACGATATAGGTTACCGGATCAAAACCTGAAATATGGAAATGACGAACAAATAATTTATAATAATGCTCGTCAGGCTTCATAAACATACCAGCATACTTTGATATGACAAGTATATTCCAGGCAACAACATAAAGCAAAACCACCCCGAAAGGCCACCGTTCCTCTTTTTTTATCTTAAATATCGAAAAAAGACTGGCCATGCCTTATATTCCTTTTGTCTGAAAGACAACATCTACATCATGCAACGTCACGACGATCCCTTTATGAACGTCCTTAAGTTCCTGCTTAATTTTTTCAAGAAAGTTCTGGAGTTTACTTTCTTCATCAATAAGTTCAATAACCATAGGATATTTTACATTTAATTCCCAGAACTTGTTGCTGCGCAACTTGCTTGACGGGCCAAACCCCATAACTCCATTAAGCACAGTAGCTCCTTGAAGCCCAAAATCCTGTGCTTCCCGAGAGATAATCTCATAAAGAGACTGATGATGCAGTGTATCTGTATTGCTCAGATATATTCTTAAAATCTTTGTCATAATACTTATCTGTTTAAATCACTTTAGACAATTGCTGCCCAACGAGAACTGCTACAAGTCCGACAGCCAGACTTCCGAAAAGATAAAGAACAAAATAAAGATAGTTCTCATCTTTCAACAGCGAAGAACTTTCATTCATGAAAGTTGAAAAAGTAGTAAAACCACCGCAGAACCCGGTAGTTAATATCAGCTTGGTACTAGGGCTCATCAGATTACCGGTGTAAGACAAACCGGAAAAGAAACCGATAAGCAGGCATCCTAAGACATTCACCACCAATGTTCCAAAAGGGAAACTCAGAAAACTTAAATCCTGTATCCATTTGGAAATCAAAAATCGCATGCCGCCACCAAAGAAGCTGCCAATGCCGACAATGAAAAAATCTTTTATCATTTGAATAGATTTATATTAACACTTGACTGATTTCAGAAAAACTATTGATCAGCACATCGGCTTCTACCTCCCGGAGTTCCTCTACAGAGCCATTTCCATAAGTTACGCCACAGGTCATGGCTCCCGCATTCTTTCCCATGAGAATATCGAATTTGGTATCTCCTACCACAAGAGCATCTTCAGCAGAGAATCCAAAATGATGCAAGGTCTGCAAAACAGGCATAGGGTCCGGTTTGGCCTTTTCCACATCATCGGCGCCCAAGATAAGAGAAAGCATCGAGTCAAGACCATATTCATGCACGTATCCGACAAGGGACCGGTGGCTCCTGCTACTGGCCAAAGTAAGCATATATCCCTTTTGATATAAATATTTTAAAGTATCAAAAACTCCGCTAAAAAGAGGGACAGCTCCAGGTACATTGCCTTCACTGAAAATTCTCCGGTAAGTTGCCACACAGTTATCGGCCATCTCATCACTCATAGGAATAATGCTGGCGAAACTAGTTTTCAGTGGCAATCCTATGGTAGAGGCATACTCTTCAGGGGTTTTTTGCTGTAATCCCAACTCTTTTACCGTTGCCTGCATTGTATTCAGAATAAGTGACTTGGAATCACCCAGAGTTCCATCAAAATCAAGAATAATGATTTTCACTTTCTTTTTCATGGATGCAAATTTACACAATCCTTTTGAAAAACGAGCAAAAGGTTCGATAATGATACTTTTTTTTATTAAATTTGCAGTCAAATACCCTCTTGAAATATGAACATTTCTGAAAAACTAAGTAGTGACAACGAAGGGAAACATTTCTCTTTTGAGGTTTTGCCTCCTCTGAAGGGTAATGGTACGGATATTTTATTCCGTACTATTGACAAACTGAAGGACTTTAATCCTTTGTTTATCAACATCACTAATCATTCCGAAGAATATGTATACAAAGAGCTTGACAACGGACTGATTGAGCGGCATCGTATCCGCCGCCGGCCGGGTTCTGTTGCCATAGCTGCCGCTATTCAGAATAAATACCATATTCCCGTGATGCCGCATGTCATCTGCAGTGGTGCAACCAAAGAGGATATTGAATATGAATTGCTTGATTTACAGTTTTTAGGCCTTAACCAGATCTTTCTGCTGCGTGGCGACAAGACCAGGGAAGATAAGAAATTCACTCCCGTACAAGGGGGATATTCTCATGCTACAGAACTGATCGAACAAGTAAATAAATTCAACGACGGGTATTTCGTTGATGGAACACCAATCAAGCATCCGGGTACGCCCTTCGAATTTGGTGTAGCCTGCTATCCGGAGAAACATGAAGAAGCTCCAAACATGGAGATTGACATGAAATATCTTAAGGAAAAGCAAGATGCCGGTGCTTCGTTTGCCGTAACCCAACTCTTCTATGACAACAAAAAGTTTTTCAACTTTGTCAAAAGAGCCCGTAAGATGGGAATCACTATCCCTATCATCCCTGGTATCAAGCCTTTTGCCAAATTATCGCAATTGACGGTAGTGCCAAAAACCTTCCATATCGACTTTCCTGAAGAACTTGCCGATGACGCACTAAAATGCAAATCGGATGAAGATGCCAGACAACTCGGTATCGAATGGACAACACATCAGGTTAAAGAATTATATGAATACGGTATCAACAATATTCATTTTTATACTGTATCTGCTGTCGACTCTGTAAAGGAAGTAGCACATAGATTATTATAAGATGAAATTCAGTGAAGTCATAGGTCAAAAGGATGCAGTAAGGAAGTTACTGCAATCTGCAGAAGAAAACAGAATACCTCATGCAATGCTTTTTTGCGGTCCCCAGGGATGTGGCAAGATGGCTTTAGCCATGGCTTTTGCGTCCTATCTGCTTAAAGACAGTCCTATGCTGAAAAAATGGGAACACCCTGATCTTTACTTTACTTACCCTACCATTAAACTCCCGGGCATGGGAAGCGAACATCAACCGGTAAGTGACGACTTCGCCAAACCTTGGCATGAAATGATCATGCAAAGTCCTTACTTTACCATCAACCAATGGATGGATAAAATGGGAACAACCTCCCAACAGGCTATTATCACTGGAGCAGAAAGCGATGCCATAGCACGTAACATGAGCATAAAATCCAGTCAGGGTGGCTATAAAATAAGTATTATATGGCTTCCTGAAAGAATGAACCTGACCTGCGCCAACAAACTTCTGAAACTGTTGGAAGAACCTCCCCACGAAACTGTATTTATTCTAGTAAGCGAAGAACCAGAAAAACTGTTAGAAACTATTCGAAGTCGAACTCAACGTTTTGATTTCAAAAAAATAGACACCATATCCATTCAGAAGGCACTTATAGAACAACGTGGCATTGAGGAAGACATAGCCTGCCGCATTGCCCGTGTGGCTAATGGCAACTGGAACAAAGCTCTGGAGGAACTCGATGCCGGAAATGAGAACAAGGAATTTCTAAAAGTGTTTATCCAGCTGATGCGTCTGGCCTATGCTCGCAATATTCGTGATTTGAAGAAATGGAGCGAGGGTGCAGCTGCCTTCGGAAGAGAAAAACAACGTCGCATGATTGCTTATTTCCTTCGGATGATAAGGGAAAACTTTGTTTACAACTTCCATAATTCTGAACTCAACTATATGACTCGGGATGAAGAGAACTTCGCCCGTAACTTCGCACGATTCATCAATGAGGCGAATGTTATCGATATTTCAGAACTCATGAACAAAGCGTACCATGATATCGGACAGAATGCGAACGCCAAGATTGTATTCTTCGATCTGGCACTTAAAATGATTGTACTACTAATAAGAAAATAAAATATGGATTATAATGATATGAAATTCAAAATGTGTAGTGGCTGCGACCGTGGGTTGTGCGCTTGCGGCGTAGGCCGGCAGGACCGGCAACTCAATATGTACGACTGGCTGGCAGACGTACCTGGCAATGCCCACAGCACAGACCTTGTAGAGGTTCAATTCAAGAATACTCGTAAAGGATATTACCATAATGTCAACAATCTGGACCTGAAGAAGGGTGACACCGTTGCTGTAGAAGCCAATCCTGGGCATGATATAGGGGTCGTCACTTTGACAGGCAGACTAGTCAAACTGCAGATCAAAAAAGCAAACTTGAAATCACCGGATGACATCCGACGCATCTATCGCATCGCCAAACCTGTTGATATCGAGAAATTCAAAGAGGCAAAAAGCCGTGAACACGATACAATGATTCAAAGCAGGCAGATAGCCAAAGATCTTGGCTTGCAAATGAAAATCGGAGATGTCGAATATCAGGGAGATGGCAACAAAGCCATTTTTTATTACATCGCAGATGAGCGGGTAGACTTCCGACAACTCATCAAAGTTCTTGCCGAAACGTTCCATGTCCGTATTGAAATGAAACAGATTGGTACACGCCAGGAAGCCGGACGCATCGGTGGAACAGGACCATGCGGACGAGAGCTCTGTTGCGCTACATGGATGAAAAACTTCGTTTCAGTCAGTACAAACGCAGCCCGGCATCAGGATATCTCCCTCAATCCACAGAAGCTGGCAGGTATGTGCGCCAAACTGAAATGCTGTCTGAACTATGAGGTTGACGGCTATATTGAAGCCAGCAAAAAGATACCTTCCAAAGACATTATTCTGCAAACTCTGGACAGTGACTACTATCAGTTTAAGACTGATATTCTTGCTCAACTTATCACCTATTCCACAGACAAGAATCTGGCATCAAATCTGGAAACCGTCAGTACTCAACGTGCCTTGGACATTATTGAAATGAATAAAAGAGGAGTGAAGCCTATGTCTCTTCTTAATGACGGAAAAATCAAAGAACCAGAAAAGCCTATTGATCTGCTGGCTAATGCTGATATAAGCCGGTTTGACAAGTCAAAGAAAAAAGGAAACCGTAACAAGAGCAACAACCGGGACAGACGCCAGCCTAAGGGCAATGAGGAAAAGGACGAGAACTATCAAATAAAGAACACTCAGAACCGTCAGAAGAAAGTCTCAGCCCGTCCCAATCCTGAAAAAGAAAATATAACCAATAACATTCAGGAAAACAACGGCAACCGCAGAAAAAATTTCCCCAAAAAGCAGGATAAAACCAATAAAGATCCTGAAGGAAAATAACAGTCATGAGAAAAAAGTTAATCACATTATGTGTTCTAGCAGCTCTTCTGCTGGGATCATGCAACGGTGGCATAATATACAACAAATACAATCATACCCCTTTGTCAGGATGGGAAAAAAATGATACGCTCTCCTTTGATGTTCCCAGATTGGCTGATGCGGGGACTTACCAACCACAGCTGGGTTTACGTATCAACGGTGCATATCCCTTCATGAGTCTGACACTCATCGTAGAACAAACAGTATACCCTGACAAAAAGGTATTTATTGATACACTGAATTGTAAACTGAGAAATCAACAGGGAATAAGCACCGGACAGGGAATAAGCTATTACCAGTATGATTATCCGCTGCACACTCTTGAACTCGTTAAGGGCGATTCTCTACACATTTGTGTAAGACACGATATGAAAAGGGAAATTCTTCCCGGTATCAGTGATATAGGAATAAAATATAAGCAGTTATAGAATATTCACAGAAAAAGCCAGTCTTCTATAAAGACTGGCTTTTTCTGTCATTCTCTGATCAAATTCCTGCCCGCGTCTATTCGTAAGAATATGAATAGTAACAATGTGAATCCCCATAACGAGGAACCGCCATAACTAAAGAACGGTAAAGGAATACCGATAACCGGCGTAAGTCCCAGCACCATACCCACATTAATAAATACGTGGAACAGAAAGATACTCAACACACAATAACCATATATTCGCCCAAATTTAAAGGTTTGTCGCTCCGAAAGATAAACGAGCCGCCAAATCAACGCCAGAAAAAGCAACAAAACTCCTGCTGATCCTAAAAAGCCTTCCTCTTCACCTACTGTACAGAAAATGAAGTCTGTATCCTGCTCCGGAACAAATTTAAGCTTTGTCTGTGTTCCATTCAAAAATCCTTTGCCCTGCACACCCCCTGAGCCAATAGCTATTTCACTTTGATGGACATTGTATCCAGCTCCGGAAAGATCATCATCCAACCCTAATAACACGTTAATACGTACACGCTGGTGAGGCTCCAGAACATCGTTAAGCACATAATCAGCGGAATAGAAAAAAACTATAGAACCGACAGCAAATAGTGCTATAAAAAAATAATCATGAATACGCGTGCTGAGTCCACAATAGATAATATATCCAACCAGACAGGCACTTAATATCAGCTGAACCCAAACAATATCAAATGGGATAACAAATTCTGAAAACAGCAAAAACAACAGAGTTATACCTACGCTGTAAGCCAATATCATCCAGGTCTTCTTCCTGTCCTTACAATAAACATAGACCATACCGGCAGTAAAGATCTGAACGAGTAGCAATACCACAAACTTGCCTATAGATGTAGGAGTATTCCAAAGAAAAACTTGTTCATATTTGATACCAGCTACAAAGAAGATAACCATTGCCACACCAGTAAACAGAATACTGCCCGGCATTCCTTCACGATAGAACATCAAAAAGAAAGCCAGATAGACCAGTGCCGATCCCGTTTCACGCTGGGCTACGATGAAAAGCATTGGCGTTACAACAAGAGCTGCCGCAATAAAAAAATGCTTCCAACGGTGTATATTAAAACCATAGGTGCTCATGAATTTTGCCACTGCCAAAGCTGTGGCAAACTTTGCAAACTCTGCCGGCTGCAAACGCAATGGTCCCAGGACTAACCAGGATCGGGAGCCCTTGATCTCATGGGGGTTGAATATTGTTGCAAAAAGAAGTAACAATAATGCTGCATAGATGACATAAGCAAAAGTATCATAAAAGCGATCATCAAGCATCAAGAGGACAAAGCCCAGCACAATAGAAGTACCAATCCAAATAATCTGCATGCCTGAACGTGTACCGAGACTAAAAATATCGGTATCACCAAAAGAATAGCTGGCACCACAGACACTGATCCAGCCAAATATCAACAAGGCCAGGTAGATACCTATCGTCCACCAGTCAAGTGAGCCTAATACACTAGGCTGTTTATCTGTTTGCCTTTCCATAACCTATTCTACGTTTTTGTAACTCAGTAGCCTCCTCAGCCATAGACGGGGACAACTTACCTTTTATATATTGTTCAAATAGACATGCTGCCATTGGAACAGCAAAGTTAGCACCAAAACCTCCATTTTCCACATATACGGAAATGGCAATTCTCGGATGATTCATCGGCGCAAAACCCATAAAAATAGAGTGATCCTGCCCGCGATTCTGTGCTGTGCCTGTTTTTCCACATGCCGGGAAACTAAGCCGTGACAAGAATTTACAGGTTCCGCTCATAGCAGAACTGCGCATGCCGTTAACAACTTGCAGATAAGCACTGTGCTGAGCCTTGGTATAATGGCGACGGGTATACACCATATCCAGAGGTTCTCCCTGCACCTTCTTTACTACATGCGGAATATAATAATATCCCCTATTAGCAATAGTTGCACCCAAGTTGGCAATCTGAAGAGGAGTTTCATTAATCTCGCCCTGACCGATGGCAATACTTATAATCGTGAGTCCATTCCAGGAACCATGATAAGCACGGTCATAATAGGCTGCATTAGGGATTAATCCCCTCTTCTCACCAGGAAGATCTATGCCAAGTTTATAGCCTAAGCCCATACTGACCATATAATCACGCCAGGTATTCAATGCATCCTGAACTGTCTTGTACTTAAAACGGTTGGACATCATAGAATATAATCCCCAGCAAAAATACCCATTACAAGAAATTCTAATAGCTTCATTTAAATTTAATGGTGACGGATGAGAATGGCAACCCACATGGAGACCTTTATAAGTAAATCCACGATTACAAGGGAATAAAGTATGAGAATTTATGATACCTTCTGATAAAAATGTCAAAGCTTGCGCCGTTTTGAAAGTTGAGCCTGGAGGATACTGCCCCATAATGGCACGGTTGAGCAATGGTTTCCAGACATTACGCGACAAAGCCCGATGCACCTTTCCGCGCTGCTTACCGACAAGCATACGAGGATCATAAGATGGAGAAGACACCATAGCCAGAACTTCTCCTGTCGTCGGATCTATAGCTACAATACTTCCAATCTTACCTTCAAGCATGCGCTCGCCTAAAGCCTGAAGCCTGACATCAATACCCAAAGTAAGATCTTTACCGGGAACAGGTTTCGTATCAAATTTTCCTTGCTGATAATGCCCCTGAATTCTGCCATGAGCATCACGAAGAAGAATCTGTATTCCTTTTATTCCTCGAAGTTGTTTCTCGTAAAATTTTTCAACACCAAGTTTGCCAATATAATCACCTGGCTGATAATAACTATCTTCCTCCAAGTCTGCATCATCAACTTCTCCAACTTCGCCCAGAACATGAGCCGCATATGGATACACATACTGACGGACACTTCGTTTCTGAACATAAAAGCCGGGAAAACGAAACATCTTCTCACGAAACATGCTAAAATCTTTGTCAGAAATCTGTGACATAAAGAGTTGTTGAGTATAACGCGAATAACCCGGGTTGATATCTGGATTTTTGATATCGTTCATTTTCTTGATGAAATATTCTTTGGTAATGCCCAAAGTCTCACAAAAATCAGCCGTATCAAGTCTACCACTTTCTTCGTTCATTACAACCATGATATCATACGAAGGCTGATCGTACACCAAGAGTTTACCATTACGATCAAAAATCACTCCACGAGAGGGATACTCAATCTTCTTCAAAAAAGCATTACTATCCGCATTCTTCTTATAATCGTCACTCATAATCTGCAATGCGAACAAACGAAGAATATAAAGAGAGACTATAAACAAAGCCACTCCTGCCACTACAAAACGACGATTCTCAAGATTGAAATCCTTCATTTAATTTTTCCTCAGATTCTCAATAGCATAAATCAACGCCAAAGACAGAACCATACTACCCAAAATACTGAAGATCCATTGTAACCAATTAAAGAAATTAAAGGTCTCCAGTGTAAAGAATATCAAACAATAGATAAATACTATTGTCAAACTATAATAGAAAAAGGATCTTCCTCCAAAAGTCTTACGTGAAGGCACGAGGTCATCAGCACTGTCACGAGGTGCAAAAAGTTCCAAAAGATAAGGCTGGATAAAACCGATAAATGCCATGGAACCTGCGGCCACTCCAGGAGTATTGGAAAAAACATCAACCAACAATCCCATAAGAAAGCTCCACAAGAGGAGGCTCCATTTAGGAGCATTACGCTGAAAATGAAGCACCATATATACATACAAAAAAGGAGTGGCACAATTAAAAAGATGGATATGGTTGAGTACCAATGCTTGTGCCAGCAACAAGATGACAAAAGTACCAATACTTTTTACCGTTTCTATATTCATGACAAATTACTCCTCTTTTGGTTTTATTGAATCTTCTGCTGCATGGAACAAATCCATCCGTTCCTGCATAACTGAGTTATCCACAATACAAACATCACGTAAATTTCCAAAGTCTGTAGCCAAAACAATCTGTAAGCGATAGGACAAGCCATCAGCAGAATTATACACATGTAAAATCTTTCCCACCTGTACACCCGAAGGAAATACTGATGAATAACCACTGGTCACAATATTTTCTCCTAACCGGAAATGAGCATGACGAGGAATATCATCAACATAAGCTAATTTACAACTGCCTCCACTCCAATGAAGATAGCCGAAATAGCCTCGGTGCTGGATGCCACAGCTGATATTCGACTTAACATTAAGCACAGGAATAACAATGGAATAATGAGCTGATGTCATATAGACAATACCAACTACACCATTACCACTTACGACTCCCATATCTTTCTTCACACCATCAACTGTACCCTTATCAAGTGTCAGAAAATTGTTTGATTTACTGATAGAATTGCTCACGACCTTTGCCTGAATAAGGCGATAGTTGCGAAGTAACTCCAATTGGGTTCGATGCAGGAATGTAGAATCTTTTGATTTACTGGTCAAGCTATCCGACAAGATTTTAACTTGCTGTTCCAAATAAGTATTGCGCTGGGTTAGCTCTTTATTTACCTGTGACAGCGAGAAGAATGCCTCTATCTCGGAATTCCACTCATACATTTTCCGTGCAACGACATTAGCTGATGAAAACTTCACGCTACCCTGATAATTATTATACTGGAATAGTAGTACAAAACTGATGACCTCAAGAAGTATGAAGACTTACCAATGATTGTATTTCTCCAAATACTCCATAAACTTTCCCTTATC
>DMYZ01000225.1 GCA_003483565.1 Prevotella sp. | reverse complement strand
GAGAACCCAACGGAACATCTATTTCCTGACTATGACTCTCCCCTGTTCTATCTGTTACTTCTGCATTGACGACATAACGATAGTAACAAGGTGTTTTTGTATCTATAACATCCGTGACTAATGGAATTACAACATTAAAGTGTCCATTAGCATCCGTGATAAGACTATCTATATCAACAAGTACCTTTTGCTGGCTGGGCTGAGTATGCCACCACCAAAAGAAAGGCTGGCGTACAACCGTATATTTCACCTTAGCTCCCTGTACAGGAAACCCTGTATAGTTTTGTGCAGTAGCCTTAACAATCAACGTATCACCAGCCTGATAACGAGCATTGATCTTAGGAAAAGTTACTTCGAAAGTAGGACGCTTATATTCTTCGACATCAATATAGGCAGCACCTCCACCCTCACTTGTTTTAATCACAAATCGACCAGTAAGGACATGATCCGGAAGGACAAAATCTGTGGAAACTGTACCATATGCATCTGTTATCAAGTCTTTAGTTCCTACTTCTTTCCAATTGGCATCCGTACAAACAAGTTGAACTTTTTTACCTGCTATGACTCCGACATTCTGATGCTGCTTGTTTCTATAAAAAACGGCAGCAACATGAACAGTCTGCCCCGGACGATAAAGAGTTCTGTCTGTATAGATATTAGAAGAGACATAACTACTCTTTCCATCAAAATAACCATAATAGTCACTTATAGATGCCTTAGGACAATAGCGGTCATTCTCCGTATAAGCAAAGAAAGAATTAACGTCTCTATCCTTTTGGAAAACAACTTCACCATCATCATCACAAGTTAAAGGACTTCCTGAAATTTTCCCTTTATTGCTATATAATTGTATTTCTGCTCCGGAAAGAGGATGACCGGTAGTAGCACTGACAATCCCCAACCGTATCTTTCCATCCGGAAGCTTTTGATGAACGACAGCGATATCACTGACATAAAAGATGTCATAAGAAGAAGGAATATCACTATTATCACTCGAAACTTTTATCAGATAAGCACCCGAAGGCAAACCATTTATGAGAACAGAATCTCGGCTAAATTCATAATTAGCCCTACCAAGAAAATAACGGCTCATTGCAATCTTTTTGGACGGATTGACATGTTTCAGAAGCAAAGCCAGTTGGCCGGCATCATCAATATTCCATTGTTTATCAGCAGTAGTGTTTAATTGTTCCACAGTTACATTTAATTGCTTTACATTACGCACATCACGCAAATAAATATAAAAATCATTATTTGGTAAAATAACCCTTTTGGAAACTACAGCTTTATATTGCGGGCAGGTAAGTCTGCGTTCTTCATTGCGCAGAAAATTCATAGTAGGCCATGATCCCCAATGAGCCAGAGCAAAATTAATATAATTAAGCTGGTCTTTCACACTAGCATCATCAGCTTGAGACATAAATTTATAATGTTCCACAGCTAATTGACCTGCAGCATCAACATCCTTATATATATGAATAAGAGAATCTATACACATAAGATACTTTGACTTCTGCATTTGATTAACATCAACCTTGCGTTCCTGCTGTATAATATAATAAGCGCAAACACAAGCTGCACGACGATTACCCGCACTGCGGTAATAATAATATAACGTATGATAATCTTCAGCTGTAAGGCCTATAACATGAAGGAGATCCTTGCCAAAAATATTGTCATCAAGTCCTTCTTTCAATAAAGGCTCATACACCCTACTTCGTATCTGGGCTAGCAAACGGGGATTGGACATTGCCTTTTCATAATACATTTTTGATTTCACCTTATCTGGTTGGCCACCATTGGAGGTATAAAGCTTACCCAATATACAATTATAAACTGCCGACAAGACCGGATCCTTTTTCCCTTCAATTGCAGCCTTGCTTTCCAGCCGGAGGGTCATCGGCTGAAGAGAATCCGGAGAAATCGTTTCCATAATCGATATCTGAGACAACTGTGCGGCTAAAAGATCACCGTACGACTTATCCTTTTCTGCCTTTAACTCTATCCTTTCAGCTATTGACAACTGTGTCCTAGGCTGGTCGTTATCTTGAGCAACATGATATTGTTTCCATAATGAGTTAAAACTGTCAGCTTTCGCCAATTGCGGCGCAAGAACAAAAAAGAGGAATATATAGTTGATAATCTTCTTCATACTTTAAGTATTATAAGGTTTCCTTTATTATCATCGAATACCCTACAAAGATAGAGTTTTTCTCATAAAACACCAAACTTTTCATTACCTTTGCATCAATATAGTGTTAAAAAATCGCTTTATCCTTATGAGTATTTTATATCTTTTCCTTGGTATTATTATCGGTACCGTTATTGGATTCTTCATCGCTAATAGTCGTCAAAACAAGATTATGGCTGACATCATCTCGCAACGCGACGTTCTCCGTGCACAGCTGGAAAATTGTCAATTGCAATACCAACAAAATCTGGCCAATTCTGAAAAACGTTTGCAGGAACTGAGAGAAGACCAGGCTCAGCAACTTGAACAACTTCAAAAACAGTATCGGGAGGCTCTCGAGCAACAGAACAAACTTGTTAATGAGCAGATCCGTACGGCATCAGAGCAAATCCATAATGCTTCAGAACAAATACTCAAGCAACGCGCTGAAGAGTTGTATGTAAATAATAACAAACAATTGGCAGAAATCCTCAACCCTTTACATGAGAATATCAAACAAATGAAAGAAGCCGTTGAAAAAAATGATCATGACCAATCCATGTCTATGGAACGTCTTGATGCATCAATTAAAGCGAATCTAAAACAAGCACAGGAAGTTGGAGAACGTGCCGACAAACTCGCACAAGCACTGACTAGCGAGAACAAGACTCAAGGGAACTTCGGAGAACTTAGATTAAGACAGATCCTTGAGAGTATGGGACTGGAAGAAGGCACTCAATTTGAGGAACAATATACTATGAAAGATGTATACGGGAAACCTGTTAAGAGTACAGATAATGGACAAAAACTTATTCCAGATGTTATCCTCCACTTCCCTGATGGACGTGATGTCATTATAGATTCCAAAATGTCGTTCAAAGCTTTTGAGGATTATTACAATGCAGAAACTGATGCACAACAACAAGATGCC
>DMYZ01000226.1 GCA_003483565.1 Prevotella sp. | reverse complement strand
CACCCTCACTTGTTTTAATCACGAATCGACCAGTAAGGACATGATCCGGAAGGACAAAATCTGTGGAAACTGTACCATATGCATCTGTTATCAAGTCTTTAGTTCCTACTTCTTTCCAATTGGCATCCGTACAAACAAGTTGAACTTTTTTACCTGCTATGACTCCGACATTCTGATGCTGCTTGTTTCTATAAAAAACGGCAGCAACATGAACAGTCTGACCCGGACGATAAAGAGTTCTGTCTGTATAGATATTCGAAGAGACATAACTGCTCTTTCCATCAGAATAACCATAATAGTCACTTATAGATGCCTTAGGACAATAGCGGTCATTCTCCGTATAGGCAAAGAAAGAATTAACGTCTCTATCCTTTTGGAAAACAACTTCACCATCATCATCACAAGTTAAAGGACTTCCTGAAATTTTCCCTTTATTGCTATATAATTGTATTTCTGCTCCGGAAAGAGGATGACCGGTAGTAGCACTGACAATCCCCAACCGTATCTTTCCATCCGGGAGCTTTTGATGAACGACAGCGATATCACTGACATAAAAGATGTCATAAGAAGAAGGAATATCACTATTATCACTCGAAACTTTTATCAGATAAGCACCCGAAGGCAAACCATTTATGAGAATAGAATCTCGGCTAAATTCATAATTAGCCCTACCAAGAAAATAACGGCTCATTGCAATCTTTTTGGACGGATTGACATGTTTCAGAAGCAAAGCCAGTTGGCCGGCATCATCAATATTCCATTGTTTATCAGCAGTAGTATTTAATTGTTCCACAGTTACATTTAATTGCTTTACATTACGCACATCACGCAAATAAATATAAAAATCATTATTTGGTAAAATAACCCTTTTGGAAACTACAGCTTTATATTGCGGGCAGGTAAGTCTGCGTTCTTCATTGCGCAGAAAATTCATAGTAGGCCATGACCCCCAATGGGCCAGGGCAAAATTAATATAATTAAGCTGGTCTTTTACACTAGCATCATCGGCTTGAGACATGAATTTATAATGTTCCACAGCTAATTGACCTGCAGCATCAACATCCTTATATATATGAATAAGAGAATCTATACACATAAGATACTTTGACTTCTGCATTTGATTAACATCAACCTTGCGTTCCTGCTGTATAATATAATAAGCGCAAACACAAGCTGCACGACGATTACCCACACTGCGGTAATAATAATATAACGTATGATAATCTTCAGCTGTAAGGCCCATAACATGAAGGAGATCCTTGCCAAAAATATTGTCATCAAGTCCTTCCTTCAATAAAGGCTCATACACCCTACTTCGTATCTGGGCTAGCAAACGGGGATTGGACATTGCCTTTTCATAATACATTTTTGATTTCACCTTATCTGGCTGGCCACCATTGGAGGAATAAAGCTTACCCAATATACAATTATAAACGGCCGACAAGACCGGGTCCTTTTTCCCTTCAATTGCAGCCTTGCTTTCCAGCCGAAGGGTCATCGGCTGAAGAGAATCCGGAGAAATCGTTTCCATAATCGATATCTGAGACAACTGTGCGGCTAAAAGGTCGCCGTACGACTTATCCCATTCTGCCTTTAACTCTATCCTTTCAGCTATTGACAACTGTGTCCTAGGCTGGTCGTTATCTTGAGCAACATGATATTGTTTCCATAATGAGTTAAAACTGTCAGCTTTCGCCAATTGCGGCGCAAGAACAAAAAAGAGGAATATATAGTTGATAATCTTCTTCATACTTTAAGTATTATAAGGTTTCCTTTATTATCATCGAATACCCTACAAAGATAGAGTTTTTCTCATAAAATACCAAACTTTTCATTACCTTTGCATCAATATAGTGTTAAAAAATCGCTTTATCCTTATGAGTATTTTATATCTTCTCCTTGGTATTATTATCGGTACCGTTATTGGATTCTTCATCGCTAATAGTCGTCAAAACAAGATTATGGCTGACATCATCTCGCAACGCGACGTTCTCCGTGCACAGCTGGAAAATTGTCAACTGCAATACCAGCAAAATCTAGCCAATTCTGAAAAACGTTTGCAGGAACTGAGGGAAGACCAGACTCAGCAACTTGAACAACTTCAAAAACAGTATCGGGAGGCTCTCGAGCAACAGAACAAACTTGTTAATGAGCAGATCCGTACGGCATCAGAGCAAATCCATAATGCTTCAGAACAAATACTCAAGCAACGCGCTGAAGAGTTGTCTGTAAATAATAACAAACAATTGGCTGAAATCCTCAACCCTTTACATGAGAATATCAAACAAATGAAAGAAGCCGTTGAAAAAAATGACCATGACCAATCCATGTCTATGGAACGTCTTGATGCATCAATTAAAGCGAATCTAAAACAAGCACAGGAAGTTGGGGAACGTGCCGACAAACTCGCACAAGCACTGACTAGCGAGAACAAGACTCAAGGGAACTTCGGAGAACTTAGATTAAGACAGATCCTTGAGAGTATGGGACTGGAAGAAGGCACTCAATTTGAGGAACAATATACTATGAAAGATGTATATGGGAAACCTGTTAAGAGTACAGATAATGGACAAAAACTTATTCCAGATGTTATCCTCCACTTCCCTGATGGACGTGATGTCATTATAGATTCCAAAATGTCGTTCAAAGCTTTTGAGGATTATTACAATGCAGAAACTGATGCACAACAACAAGATGCCATAAAACGGCATATTACTTCTAT
>DMYZ01000301.1 GCA_003483565.1 Prevotella sp. | reverse complement strand
CCGCCGCAGGAGGAACGTGACCGGCGGAACAATGTCGGGTCGGCAATGTTGCAGGTCAGCGGCCATACACGAAACGGCAAGACCCGTTACAGGAGACGTGTCAAGCACTCCATGTGGGCAGACGCCAGAGGTATGTGGATGAGCTTCGTCAGACTGAAGAGTTTCCGGTGAAAAACGTTTCAAAGAACTGTTTTTGACCTTTTCAGGTCATTTATGGAGCTTCAAAGAGATTACATAATAAAAATCATGACCTTTTCTCGACTCCAATTTTATCTTGTACTATCCGGACAGAGGCTGTATTAGCCTGAATTTGTCTCGGAGATATTGAATTATTAACTTTTTAAAGGGGACTCATATTATTAATCCATAGATTCTTTTTTTTATGAAAAATGACCCTACCTTTTGAACTAACATTTATGCCAATAGCCTTTTCTAATGGGATTATATCGGCATTAGTAATGTTGACATATTTCGAATTGCATAATTCACGTATTTCTTCATTGAATGATTTACAACGAAAATCAAGCTTAAAAAGATTGCTCCAGTATTCGCCTGTTTGTTCTTGAAAATCCACAACAACAAAAGGAGAATTTGTATCTGTCGTTTCAACAAAATCTCCCTCAATGTTTGGGTCATTATTAATTTTTAAATACTTTTCCATAATTAACCAAGTCTAATCGTCAGGTCCTTCATGATTATCATCATATCCAGCCTCATAGCCTTCCTCGTATCCATCTTCATATTGATGCTTCTTCTTGCCTTTATACGTGTTTGAGTCGTCGTAGCTGGCTTGCCAACCGTTTTCATTGACAGCATCTTCCTCGCCATCATCATATCCTGCCTCATAGCCCTTTTCGTAATAGGGAGGCATATTAGATACTGCATTCGGATTTGATGACATTCCAGCAGAAGGCAACGGCTTTTGTTGATAAAGGTTACTGCTTTCAGATGAATCTGTTAGACTATCCTGTTCGTTTGGATAAGTAACATCCGAATCCACTCCTACTGTATCGATAGAAGAAGGTGCTTGAACATTGCCTTTGTTCTCCTTGCAGGACACTGTTAACAATGTCATTATGGAGAGAAGCATTATTGATAAAATTTTGTTCCTCAATTCCATAGTTGCAAATTAGATTTACGTTCAACCTCATTCTCAATCTTATCGTCAAGGGAAGAAAAGAAATCCATCCCCGTAACCTTTTCAACCTCATCTACAGACATCACATATCTTGCCTTTCCACCAGAGCAGTCTTTATTTGGATATATAAAGCCTAATGCTTGAGGATTCTTTCCCAAACGTAGTATCACTTTAAAGAAAGCGTCAGGTACTGAGATTTTATCTTCACCTAAAGTTATATGTTTTCGATTGTAGAAAACAGGGCCGCAAACAATATAAATTGTTTTGTAATCTTTCGCCCACTCTCGGCAGTCTTCCTCTAAATATTTCCATTCTCCACCATTCAAATCTCCAAATTGAGGGCAGACGTTTGACAGCAAGTGACATTCGTCCATGGCCCTCTCACTCCATTTGTTGTCACCAGCAGGGCACATGTGGCCACGTTGTAAGCCAAGACTATTGTGAGAATAGTCGCTGTAATACGCGCGGGGACTTGGTACGTCCATGTCCTCATGGAATTGAAAGTCCTTCCTTCTATAAGGTCCATCTGTGTGAGATGCGGTCAATTTCCATGCCACCCAGTTTGGACAACGTGTTGACTTGTTGTATGAAAGTGTGTATGCGTATCTTTTTAATATTTGGTTAGGAACTTTCTGTTTTATAACTGGTATTTCAACTCCCTGTATGTTTTGAGCAGACTCATTAATTTCTTGGTCATCAGCTTCTTTAGAGTTAATCGTATCCAAGCTAATGGAATCTTCCTCATCTATTTCCGAGTTGGTAACAGGCTCTTCTTCCACAGCCTTTATGCCTGTAGATACATTACTCCTTTTCCTTGCACAAGCTGTAAAGAGGAATAGGACTATAATACACTGGATGAATGTCCAATATTTGATTTTACCTACCATTATATTACTGTTCTTTGTAGATGGAGAGATAGCCTATAGCAGTTCCAGGGAATTTTTCAAGTATCTTCTTTCGTTCTATACGGCTTGTCTTCTTATCTGATACGAGTTCTATGATAATTATATTCTTTGGATCCTCTAATTCATCTATATTATTAAAAAAGACACAATTCGTGTAGTAAGCCCGAAAGTATTCCAAGAGTTTCTTCGTATGATAAGAATAGTAGGTGTGCGGGTCATCTACGCCATTTGTTCCCAGGACAATGCTCAAAGAATCAAGCTCTCCATCAATTTTATCAATGAAACTTATTACTTCAGATAATGTCGAAGGGTCAGTTTGGGAAAATCTTATAGCAAAGTTGTTTAATTTTTGAACTTTAGTAAAGTTTTTAGAATCCATATAATGATTGTCATCGCATGGATAGGAATACAAACATTTTACTACTTGTATATAATTCAAATGCTTCACAACACTCTTACTATCGACAACCGCCTTGACAGTCGTAAACGGTTTTAAGAAAGTAAATCCGTTTAATTCAGTTTGCCAATATTCGAGACAGTCATTAAATGATTGTTGTCTGGCTTGCCATGTGGAAAAATCAATGGCAGAATTGTTGCTATCTTGAGCAGCGAAATCTATAACCGTCTGAACCGGTTTTCTGTTTTCATTAACAGACGAAGCGATGACCCTTTCCTTTGTGGTATTCTTCTCTTCTTGCTTTGGAATATTTTCATCTATATCGAATACCGATGAAAAACTACTCGATTCCTTAATATATTCATCAAGGATTGTGTATTCATGATTCAAAATAAATGCATTGATGCATCTATCTCGATTTTGGGTCGATTGTAAATAGCGAGTAAGGCTTTTCTGCCGTTTTATACTACCTTTAGTGGATTGAAATGCTTTGTAACCCTCGTCAAAAACGCTTTCACGTGAGAGTACAAAAATATCCTTTGAGATTTCGCTATAATCTTCGAATCCCAATAGTAAAACACGTTTAATCAATGCGTATACATTGAAAGGCTTGTATTTGTTTCTTAGTTCTGCAACCTTATTCCGCAGGACTTTAACTATTTCTGGATTGATGTTATCAATTGATAGAACAGCATCGGATTCTTTCTGCTTCTTGATGAGCTGATCCGCCTGTTTAATATAGACTCTTTCAAGTAGCTTTCGCCTTTGTCCGGCAAGCCGTTTTTCTTTATCTTCTTTTATCTTTGATGCTTTGTCAACAAGCCATTGATATTTATTAAGAATGAAATCAAGTTGGAAATCATCTAAGGGATCAACGCTCCAATTATTGCCAAGGTAGTCATTATTGCCAAATACCGAATTAAAGACATTATCACTGCGGAATCTTTCCATCAGTGACTTTACCCGTTTTTGCTTAGTATCATATTTGGCAAATGCTCTATATACTCTAATAATATCATCAGAGTAGGAGACTAATTTTTTCTTATCGTTTGCCGTCAATTCTTCTATCGACTTAGGGTAATTCGCCTTCTCGTATGTCGTCATATATTCTTTGATGAGCAATCGGTCATCAATACGCATATCAGGGTAAACGGCATATTCACCCTTTAGATATGCTTCCAAGGCTTTCTGATGATTCTCTAACAAATCATCAAAGCGCTTTTCCCATTGTGGCTTGAAAATATCAAATATGCTCATCTTATTCTATGTAATCCTTTATGACATCTATGCTCCATGCATAATTTAAATTGGCTTGTGACCCATCAGCAAATGTGCCTGAAGTTATTCCAACAACAAGGCCATATTCATTGATTAACGGGCCACCACTACTTCCATGGTCAATCAAAACATTTGTCTGCATTACGTATTCTGACCGCCATTGAGAGATTTCACCGGAAGAAAAAGTGTTTTCTAATCCACGTGGGCTTCCTATGGCATAAACTTTTTCTCCTACTCGTGGCCTCTGATCAGCAATGCTTATATAGTTATTGCCATCGCAATTTACTTCAAAGAGAATGAAATCGTGTTCTTCACTCTTGGCAATAATCCTCTTTACTTTATAGACTTTGTCACTGCCTTCAAGCTTTATTTTTTCATATCCGACATATGTGTCTTTGAATACATGATAATTACTTACTGCCAGACCATGGTCATTGATAAAGAAACCGGAGCCTTGATATTCTTCTTCTCCATTGGTGGTAAAGACCATAAATACCGCAGTATCATACTTCCTGAAAATATTTGGTCCGTCGAGCTTGCTTCCTCTATTTTTTTGAGCTTCTACCTTTGGCAAGAATTCTCCTCTGCTATCCGTATTGCTGATTTCTGTTGGATGGGAAGCATTACGATAGCGCACATTTCTCGAACGTCTTGCACAAGATACTAAGAGTGAACAGAAAATAATGGCAATAATGGAGAGTCGGTTCAATTTCATTTGTTCTTTATTGAGTCTGTCTCTTCAAAGATATTTTTAGGAATAATATATATAAGAAATCTCTGGTTGGCCTTATCATATGGATTATTGTTGGCACTTAAGATGTTAACATTCAGTCGACCATCTCCACTACCAGCTATCTGGACCTCACAATTACTTCCAAAGTTCTTATGCTTGTCAAGCAACCAGAATTTCATCAAGTTTTTTGCGCGAAGAAAACTATATTCATAGTTGTCGTCCATCTGCTTTTCAGAGTTTCTTGAAGCTTGTCCTTCAACTATAAGTAAATAATCATTGTCTCTATGCCGTTTGAAGAAATCAACCAACTCATTTCCTACTCTGTCCAAACTATTTATTGCTTCTGGAGATAGGTATTTAAAATCAGACTGTGTTTGAGGGAAGAAGACTTTTACTTTTAAGACGTACTTCTTATATTTCTTGTCGTATTCGAAGTCTCCATTATTATTGAGTTCTTCAGTTGATTCTTGAGCTTTCTTGGCATTATCAAGTACGTCCTGCGTGATAACAAGTCGGTGAGCAAGTAGACCAATAGCCAGAACAAACAAAACCAGCATGATGAAGAAGAGACTCGTCATCATGTCGGAATAGCTTGTCCAGAAGTATGATTCTTTCTTTACCTTTGGCATAAGTCCATTTATTTAGAGAAGTAAGACAGAACAACAAAAACTGTATCAGCAATGACAGCCACAGTAATGAGTCCTCCTACTGTCAATCCTATGACTTTGGCCATCATAGGAATCTTAATCGTTACTGGCTCAGACTGCTGCTCTGAAGGTTTACCAGAAGTTCTTGCCAATGCTTGCGTTATGCTATTTGTCATTTGCGTAGTTGCCTGCGCATAGTTGTTTGCCAGTTGCTGCATAGATTGCTGTATACCAGCAGTCAATTCGTGCAATTCCTCTGGTATCTTCGAAAGCTCATCAAGTTTTGTAAGCGCATCAGGTAACGCTTTTAATTTTTCATTGATTGCTTCGCAAATTTCATTGTAAGAATGAGTAAACGCTTCCTTCTGCTTGTCCAAGAGCTCATTGTATTGCGTTGTTTGCGCAATGAGCTGTTGCTTAAACTGCTCAGTTTGTTGCTCAAACTTTGTCTTAAGCATCTCCACCTCATCGTCGCTACTCTTTGAAAGAAGCTGGAAAGCATTCTTTAAATTCAAGTCAACATCTGAAACTGCATCTGCAATGGCCTGCTTTCTTTGGTCTACCTCATGCAGCTCTTCTTTAAAGAAGTCTCTGATTTGTTTCAGAAGGCCCAATTGGTTCTCGTCTTCATGAAACTGTTCGTTGAACTTTTGTATAGTTTCAGTATAGCCATGTATGCTATCAAGATACTCATTGAAACGCTCAATCTTTTCAGTGCTTTTCTGGAGTTCTTGAAGTACGCGGACATTGGCTGTAGCCATACTTTGTACGTCCATTTTCTGGACAGCACTTACTATGTCTGCTTGAGTTTTATAAGCCTTGTTTACATTATCAAATGTATGGGCCAAACTATTGGTGTTACGTTCAAACTTCCCATTGAAATCTTCAAGGTCAGAGACTAACTGAGTCATAGCCATCGAGATGTCGTTCGGCAATGCGGGGAACAATGTAGACTGCATCCATGACATGAACTGGTTCTTCAACTGCTCAGCTTTTGAACGACTTTTCTTGTATGCATTGGTTGTCCAAACAGTTAGCAATATACCAATAAGACTGGCGCACATTGCTACAGCTACGGCAAGAAGCAAAGATCCTATGCCGACTAAGCTTTGATTATTGCCGGAAAGTAGTTGTGAGAAACTTCCGTCAAGAATCAAAGATACCAACCCTATGATGATACCAATCATTGACCCTGCCAAACCAAGATACAATGGAACTGGAGTCTGAGACTCAATCTGATTTTCTATTGAATCACATTGTCTGTCTACAGTGTCTTTGAAGATTTGAAAATCCATTACCGAATTGGCATTACCAGCAATGTATTTGTTGATGGTATCTTTGATATCTCTAAAGAAAGGATTGGAAGCGCCACCAGTGATACTTGAGACCTGCCCCATATCATCATGTTCCACATCCCAGGTGTCGGACTCAGAGAATATCGCCTTGTAGTCGTTCATTCTCTGATAATTCTCTCTAAACGCCTTAAATTGATAATAGATAATGAATACGGCTACAATTATCTCAAGGATAATGCCTGGTTGAATAAGAAGATCCAATATCTGCTGCATATCTTAATTTCTATTTGAAAATTTGTATCTCAATAGGACGTATTATTCTCCAAACACAGTCCTTTTGGTCATATTGGCAAATTCCGCTACCCAACATCTTCATATGAGTTGCTTCTTTCACTGTAGTTTTTCCAGTTACCTTGAAGGCCCTTCTGAAGAATTCTCCTGGGATTGATTTTATGTTATTCAAATCTGTGATTAGTTCCAGACTTGCCTTTGCCCCATCATGCTTTGAACTATAAGTAACCTTGAATTGGCAACCACCATCGTTTTTGTCACTACCTTCAAAGAAGAAGCCATCGTTCTTATCCGCTTTTAGAAATTGAACATGAACCTGCTCTGAAAGAACACTTTGTTTAACTTCTTTTTTGCTAGAAGACTTTTGGGACATCTCTTGATTGACTCTTAACTGAAGGTTATCTATTTGACTTCTGATAGGAGTCAAAGCACGATTCAGATCAGTATTCGTCAGCGTCTGCTGCTTGAGTAGAATGAGGCTGTCACTCATTTCTTTAACATCTTCTCTTAGAGATTTAAGCACCCTATTACCCTTGGAGTGTATTTTGGAGTATGTCAATAATCCGACAAGAATTAAGCATACAACAAGCAGTACACCGATGATTATAAGGAGAAGATTATGAAAACTATTTAAGTCATTAATCTTTTCGATAGCATCAGCATTTGCACGAACCATTTGGGCTACTGAATCTGGTAATGATCCTGTAGCATTATTTGTTGAATCTGCCGGTATGCTCTCTGCGAACATTGAGACGCTGCAGAATAGCGTACCTATAATCATCAAAACGCTCAATAATTTATTTTTCATCATTGAATTTCATTTAGTGATTCTGCAATACTTGTCGAAATGTCATCAAGTACACCTTTAATAGGTAAGAAGAACATTGTCTGGGACAATTTTTCTTCTGAATCTTCCGTAAGATGAAGGCTGATTCCCTTCTCAAGATATGCCCTAATATCTCCATTCACACAAGAGCGTGCTATACGCAGAGATTGAGGAGTTACGCCAAAGTGATCGTCATAGTTATACTTGTGGATACTTGGCAGATCGTGAAGGGCGTATTTAAAGAAGTCTTTCACCCCGTCAACTACCATCTGCAGGTAGTTTTCGTCATGAAGCACTTCCTCCATCCCCTTTTCCTTATCTACTTCGGCCAATCCGTCAGATCTTAAGGATACTTCAGGATCAGAATCCAAAGTGCTTTCTTGTGCTTTGAGTCCTCCATAGCACGTTACTGCTTTTGGATTATCATTCGAACCGAGACCAACTATCTTAAGTTTGTTGGTTGTTGTCTTTCCGCTAATATCTTTCAGCACCATAAGAGAATAGTCTGCCAGATCCTCCATGTTGGTCGTAATGACCTTTAACAGACGACTGCCATTTCCACTGAAAGAAATGATATTCGGCAATTCATAATCTTTATACTTGATTATCTTTGCTACATGGTATAGGATTGCAGTATAGAACAGGATAAATACTATTTTGAAATCTTCATTCTTGTTCAGAATTTCATTGAAGTCAATTACATCCTTGTTCAAATCCTTCAACATGGAATTATCTTTAAGAGAGAACAAGAACGATGCCATATTTGCAGGATTAGAATGGGAGTCCTCTTCATACATTTTTGAAATATCATTGAGGAGCTGCCCATCACCATCTGGGTCGTTCTTTTCTATATTTTGCAATATGACATTCTTAAAGTAATCCACAATACCATTGTTAAGATTGTCTGGAGCCAACTGGTTTTCAAACAAGGCATTACTTGCAAAGCGGAAAGAAGAAACTGAAAGAATCTTATTCTGCTTTGCAAAAGCCATATCTGTAGTTCCTCCACCAATATCGATACTAATCATGTTGGTGGTTGCTGCCTGACTTTTGAAAAGATAATACACAGGTGCAGATGACTCTGTAAGAGAGTTTGTTGTACCGTTGTCTGTGATGTATCTTTTAAAAAGCTCGTCCCATACCTGCTTCAGAAGATTCTTTCGTTTGATAGGCATACTCGTTGGGAAAAACCACGTTATTGTAGTTTTACTAAGATTGCCATCATTCAGAAGAACTTTATTACGTACCATCAAGAGCAAGCAACTGATATAGTCGCGTAGCAGATTCGCATCACTTTCCCATTTGATGTTAGTCTTATCATCATTATAATCCTTCTTGTTCAGCTTGTCATATGTCATAGACGCATTGAACAAGCCAAAAGGTATGTTGTTAGCACCAGGACGATACGAGTGGGCGCAAGACAAATCTGTTCTTGTTGGGAAGCCATATATTGACTTCTCTCCAAAAATCACGGGCAGATAATCTGCCTCTATTAAGCCTTCTTCTTGTGCCAGACCTGCTGGCCATTCTTTTCCAGCAACGATTCTTTTTGTTGGAACAAATACTGTTGAAATAGGAGAATCTCCATTGTCATAGTGGAAATCTTCTATCTTTGCAGATCCTTGTTTTTGATATGCAATATGAGTATTTGAAGTTCCCACATCAATGCTGAAATGGAAAGCAGAGGTACCAAGATTTTGCTTGAACTTCGGCACGATAACGCCACAAATTCCATCCTCATTAGAGACTGCAATGTAATCAAAATTTGTTCCAGAAACAGTATAAGTCGTAGATTTGTACTCCTCGGAACTATTTAAGTTACGGCAATCAGAAGAACAATCTATAGCTTTGTTTCCCTTGAAGAATTTCAAGTTGTAATCTCTGCTTTTTACTGAAATACAGCCAATCGTATAGAATGCTCTGCTTTCATCGTTGTCACGTACAAGAGGCATAACGAAAGAATCGAAATCAAATGTCTCGATTCCGCCCTTGTTATTAGTCAAATCTGCATTTCCTGCATAACGACGTTGATATGTCACGACCTTTTGACGGGCATGGCCTTTTACAGGAATTTGCAAAGTGACAACAACGCCTCCTGTAAGCTGATCTATTTTCAGGCCGAGCTTATTGTCTTGGAAATCGTTCTGCAAATCTTCAGCCCTAAAAAATTCAAAGAACTTGGGCTTCAGCGGAATTAGATATGTCACTTCCTGTCCTTGAGCAGCATTATCGGTTTCTGTGAATGTCATGGCATTCACATAATGCTCCGAGTTCAGTTTGTGAGGAACGCGTATTATATAGTCTTCAAGGAAGTCGCTAATGGTGAGGTAATCTTGCGTTCTACCATCATAAGGAAGCTTACGCTTTCCACATGGATTATTTTCCACGTATGGAGCATGAGCCTCTGTTCCGAATGCCCCTTGGGTATAGAGGAAATCCTTATATATGTTACTGCCTTCAACAGGAAGAACTAATGGCCTTTCTGCTATTTCGGTTGTTGGTACGATAGTAAAATCACTATTATCAACAGGCTTTATGACCTTGCCGAGTATAGCTTGTCCAAAAACCTCGACAATGAATGATTGACCATTACCAGTTGTATTTATGGTACCGTATTGTGATGTCTCACTACCGTTGATACGAATCAATTCTGCACGTTGATCATTATCAGCAATTTTAGCAAGAGTATTGTCAAGATACTTGCTGACTTCTGGCATTCGTGACGCAAAGTTTGGAATCGCTTTACGCAATACGAACCATGCCTTTACGTATTCAAAATCACGTTTGAATAATGGGCAGTAGTCCTTGTCGAAAGGATGGTCTGTGCCGAAACTTATCTCATTTGCCAGATATGACAAGTCATTAGCAGAGCTGAAGAATAGTGTTGCAGGAGACGTAGCTCCAATGATGTCTAATGTATGGCGAGCTTTCTTCCCTTTATAATTGAGAATATAAATACTCTGCTTATCATCGAAGTTATACGTTCCCTTGTCAGATGTAAGATAAGTTTCAAGGGCTTCTCCCAAGAACCTCTTACCTTTACTAGCAGAAGAGCTCAACTGTTGAATACGAGAAGGATTCCACTGAATGATTTCAACAATATCACTCAATTTATCGTAATTGAAGAAAATCTCACCTACATCTAAGACATCTGACACGGTCTTATGGTATATTGTGGTGCCCTCCATACCTTGCTTGTTCACTTCATCGAAGGCATGTTTCGCTATATCAATTCTTGCAAAAGGTGATGGGATTGACGTAATCTCATTACGTGAATTATCACCTTCAGGATCGCTGATTTCTTGAAGATGTGTGGAGTTATATGGGAAAGCACTTGATGAATGCCAATCCTCAAAGGTCTCCGCACCTTCCTTAAAAAGTCGAAATATTTTGGACATAACCTTAGTGATTAAGTTTCTTTTTTATTAATTCCTTTGTTGCACGAGAGAACATCTCCAAGAACATACTTGGGTTGGAATCTTTTTCTACTTCCTTCGCTTTTCCAGAGTTGCTGTTCAATGAAGCTTCTACAACTTCATAGTCTTTTTTAAGACTATACCAATGTGATTTCGCTCCAACTTCGCCATTAATAAGATTGAACGGCTTCTTCCCGCAATCGAAGTTGAAAAGCTGCAGAGCTCGTACATTACCGTCCATTTCTTTCAGCCATTCTTGATATTTATCCATGAAGGATTTCAAATTCTTTATAAAAGAACTTGAATAAAAGTCTGAAAGGCTCTTTGTCGCAGCCAATGTTTCTGTCAAGTATGAATAATCCTCTTTGAATGTATTAGCCATCATCGAGAATTGTGTCAGTGGATAGTACAGCATATTATCCAAACCATCATAGAATGACGAAAAATGAACGCTTGTTTGCCCTTCCAGGTCACGAATGCCTAATTCGTGATTATTGGTTTGAACAGGATCATCAGCACCACGTTTGTCTTGCCGTAGTGTAAAATCAACAATAGCTGTTGCGGCTAAGAACTCTATTAGATGGGCATTGTTCTTCTGGGTAGAGCCTCCTTCGCTGTATTCATAGACTTTATCATTAACATCATCGCCAAGGAAATACAAATCGTCAACAGCTGCATCACCACTAACGATATTGGATCCATAGTAAGACAATGCAGACTTTGCTTTTGATATAAACGTCCCTGACTTGATTTCTTTAGTTTCATCATTGCTTCCTGCTACCTTAAAGTAAGGCAATAGTGTAACAGCTCCAATGATTGCCTTGTTGATTAGGGCACTATTGGTAAACTTGTCTGATGTCCTCAAAGACTTTAAGAGCATAGGGAAACCACTTGCTCCTGTTCCTCCGAAAATAGAACTTATAATGAAAATTTCATCTCCGTCGCTGAAGGAATTCGCAATAGCACCGAACTCTTCAGAATCAAAGATTTGGTTAAGTACAACACTACCAATGTTAGGATTTCCTTTGAACCCTACATCCATTTGGGAATCTAAATTCTTCTGCGAGAATAGCATCCTTACAAGAGCTTGATCCTCTCTATCCATGGAATCGACCTCTAAGAAAGATTCAAAACTAACCCCACCGATATTATCAAAAGGAAGTGTGTAATCCTTCTGCTTTTTCTCGATTGAGGTTTTAAAGAACCTATTCTCAGAGCCACTCGAAAATTTTAGACTTCTATTCAGATTCGTATAATCGTTCATAAGAGTGACTGTACGAGTCAAATCTGCATTGGCCGTATCGGGATCGATTATGATAGGCACGATGGTATCAACTCCAAGTTTAACGCCCGAAGCCAACATCATCGTTAAGGATCTAAGGACTCTAGAACCTGTGCCGCCAATTGCAAAGATATATAGTTTGTTCATAGCTATTTACAAAGAGGTGAGTATTTGCAATTAGTACTAATGAATCTGAATACTGCAAATGACAACACGATGAATATTAAAGTTGCCATTATAGAGTTTGCAATACCGAACATTAGGCAGTTATCTTCTGTTACATAGGTCGTCAATTTACCTGTTGTTGGGTCTGTAACAGCCATGTCTCCATCGTATAGATTTTGCAAGACCCATTGCCATGACCACCAAAAGTTAACAATGATATTTATTACTAAGGTTGTTAACCAACAATACCAATGTGCCCACTTGGGTTTGTCTATGATTTTGTAGTATAGTAAACCAAAAAACACAGTTACGACAATCGTTATTATCCCAATAATGAGATAATTTAACCCTTCTGAAGGGTCACATAGGAACTGGTCAAGATCTTGACCATACCATCCTACTAACCAAGAGTATAGGATTGAGAAAAAGTCCATATATTATTTCTTTGAGATTTGTAAATTTATAGTAACAGGCTTGTCATCATCGAAGGCTTCTTTCGCTCCTTCAATCAGATATTTGATACCACATGTTGTTTTAGGCTTATCACCAGTCTCGTCATTCATAGATTTCACCCAAGCTGGCATATCTTTCTTAATCGTAATCTGAGCATTGTCGGCTTTCGATGCATGCTGGAGTTCAAAAGTTAATACATGACTATATTTCGCTCCTGCATAATTAATTTTTTGAACATTTTGCAGATCTAAGAAAGGAGAGATGTCATACATTCCTTTGTCTTTTATTGATTTTTCATCGAGCAGTGTTGAGGAGAAGTTGACATATAAATCAAATTTCAAGTTCCCGCCTCTTAAATTGACGACTCCATTCGTAGACATAGGTCCCTTTGTTTTTCCTATATTTATAGGCAAAGACGTAGCATCTGAATATGCTACACAATTTTGCAAGTTGCTACCCAACTTTGCGTCAGAGTCATTACTCATTAACTTGCTAATGAGTTTATTAGATCCAAGAATCCAAATATAGTAAGGACGTTTTCCTACGGTTTTAATAGCAGTTTGACCCATTGGGAAAAGGAAGCCATCAAAACTTGATTGCATACACAGAATTCTAACCCCAAAATCTTTGTGTTTATTTTTATAGTCTCGTAACGTGTTCGCAAGGGATGTCTTCTCAAAGTCAAGGAATGTCTTGGTGTTAACCGAAGGCAAGTCAAGAATACAATCAGATACGAACATAGTAACAGTATTGCCATTACTCTTTGATAACATCATCTTCATCATATCAATGATGTTTGAATGCGTTCTGTTGCCACCACCGGCTTTAAAGGAGTTTGCATTTAGCCCCATGAAAAAGGCTTCAGTATTTTGACGTATAGGAATAATGGTGGAATTTATGTAAAAGAGGTTCTGTCCTGATGTCGAGCCTTTCAGCTCGCTAACGTATCCGTATAGGTCATCTCTCATATCTGATTTGCCAGAGAAATACCCGTCCATACTTCCAGAATTCTCAATATAAACATTAAGAATAGGTTTAACAGAGGTCTCTTTATCATCATTGGTATTCTGAATGGAAACCTCATAGTTTGAGCATGAAGTACAACTGCTTGCAAATGCAATTGTAAGTATGCAAGCAATGTACACTAGCGATCTGCAGATTGGTCTTATATTTCCCATGTATTCTTATTCAGTTGGTTTTAACAGTTCTCTTACATCCACATTAAGTAACTCTGCAATCTGATTTAAGGTTGCAATAGATGGCTGAACTTTATTATGACACCATCTTGATACTGTATTCTCAGATTTATTAATCTTTTGAGCCAACCAACGGTTTGTCCGTCCTTGTTCCTCAAGGATTTCCTTTAACCTTATCTGGCTTGAGGATGTTAAGATGTTCGACATATAATGTTTATTTTTCGCAAAGGTAACAATTCTTTTTGACTCAGAACAACTTTATTATAGAAAATTCATATATGAGTCCACTTTAAAA
>DMYZ01000198.1 GCA_003483565.1 Prevotella sp. | reverse complement strand
ATCTAAATTGCACTGATTGAGAATTATTTCCGGTGCTCCTTTTATGAAAGTATGTTGGATACCTTTTAAGGTAGCAGTAGTAAGCATGTATTTTTTTTGTGTAGAGAATGGCTCCTGATGCGTGATAGCATTTTCCTGCCGAAGTTTCTGATAATCGACATTCTTGTTTTTCAGCCATTGTAAAAGGGCAATTTCAGTGGGGTTGCCAATGCCTTTGCTGTCATTAAGCTCCGCTGTCGTATTTAATGCTATTGCTAAATAGAGGAGTTGGCTGTTTTCTTCAAGACTATAATTCTTTAAGTCATATGTATACATGTCGGTTACCGTCATCTGATTACGTGTGAGTGTGCCGGTTTTATCTGTGCATATCACATTTACAGCGCCCATCGTTTCACAAGCATGGAGTTTGCGAACCAGATTATTTGAACGAAGCATCCTACGCATATTGAGAGCAAGGGAAAGGGTGACAGCCATTGGCAGACCTTCTGGAACAGCCATAACGATGAGGGTAACACTCATCATAAAATAGTTTAGCACAATTTCTGCCATTTTTAAGTAATTCGTGCTGTGCCATACGGGTTGTGTGATCATATCGTGACCAAGGAAAAATATAAAGGCAATAATGGCAATACTTGTCCCGATTTTGGAAATTCGATTGGCGAGCCGATGGAGCTGCTGGTTGAGTGGGGTTTGAATATCCGTTTCTTCTGTTGATTTTTGTGCGACTTTGCCTATTTCAGTATTATCACCAACGGCTGTTACCGCAAATATGCCACGCCCGTTCATTACCATCGTGGAGCGAAGAAGCATATCTTTTGGATAGGTCGATTCCTGTTCTTGGGGATTTTGCGATAAATTCTTCCCTGTTTGTTGCTTATCAGATGAAGCGTCGTGAATGTCTTTTTGTAGGGCATCGTTTTTGTATCCTCTATTTTGTACTTCTTTAGAAGAAATCAATTCTCCAGTAAGACTTGATTCGTCTATTTGTAGATCTGTAGATTCGATAAGCTTGCCATCTGCTGGAATTTCATCACCTACTTCAACGAGTACTATATCTCCTACAACAATGTTATAGCGTGGTATTTCGATGACTTTACCATCACGCCTGACTTTTACATTTTGGTCATCGGTCATGCTTGTAAGTATGCTGAATTTTCCCGCAGCATCACGTTCAAAATAAAAACCGATTGTAGTGGCTAGGAAAATAGCAATGAAAATACCGATAGTTTCAATAAATTCTTTTTGGATAAAGGAGAGAGCAAGTGATATTAATGCAGCCACTATAAGAATCTGAATAATGGGATCTTTATATTTGTCAAGGTAAAGTTTCCATAGTGACGTTTTCTTAGGTGGTGTGAGTCGGTTCACACCAAATTTCTGCCTGCTGATATCTACTTGATGCTGAGTCAGCCCTTTATTGAATTCATATTCTTTTTTTGTCGTCATCATATTTTTTCTTATGGGGTATATATTATTAATTCTCGAGGTATATTGCAGAAAAATTTTTCCTTGGCAACTAATTTGAGATCCATTATTTTGTTAAGATCGTAACGTTCACGAAGATAAGATACATCATTCTGAATGTTTTCGATTTCCTGATTAAGCCATATATCATAGGCTGAGTCGTCTTTACAAGCAAATGAACCATCTGAAAGGTCTTTATGAAAATTGTTATGAAGTTCTTTGTCGCTTAGGTTGTCAAGTGTTATTTTACCTGTTCTAAGACCAAGGTCAAGGAAAAAATCTATTTTAGCAATGCGGATTGTATCTAGAATACGAGTAAAAAGAGTAGGATAAGTGTCCTGCAAAAGAATAATATTACTGCTCTTTTCGTTTCTATAAACTTCTTGTATCTTTTTTATTTCTTCATTGTTGAAGGATACAAAGGCATCTACGGCATCACTGGTATTCAGTGAAGCATTAGCATCACCCAATAATAATTTTACTTGAAAGCAAAATTCTTTGTTAATCTCATTCCATTCCATAGTGTGACAAAGATACAATTTTCTTTTGGAAAAAGTAACAAAGGTGTTCTTAAAAATAATTGTTGTCTTAATGTTCCTGATCTTATGTTTGGTCTAATATTGAACGAGTCTTATATCCTTGAGTTCGTAACTGATGATTCAGGTGCCTTCTAACCTTTGGAAAAACAAGTGCCGGCAAATGCTTTTTGTATAAAAATCATTTGTGACTGGTGTATTAATCTATTTATGATCTTATGCAGCATTTACTAATAATTAATGTCTAATGTAATTGATTATTAATGTATTTGTTATTAATCTAAAAATAATTATACATAATATTGATTAATTTATTAATGATAGATAATTAGTAGCTATTCTATTAGTGTTTAATTAATTAATATTTTTAATTTATTATCTATTTGTCATTAGTTAATTGTTTTTTTTATAATTAATTATTTAGCATTAGTTTATTGATAATTTATAGATTAATTATTTTGCTATTCTATGTATGCAAAGTTTTTGTGCGGACATTGCAAAGGCTGTTATGTAAAATAGAAAACTGTAATGAGGAAATAATAGTTAAACAAGTTGTTTATTGTTATAAATTTTCATAATATGGTATATCCTTTAAAAATAAGTATTTTTTACTTTGATAATTAATTTTGCAAATATAATGTTCTAGTCCGTTAGTCACAAGAAGATAGTCTACATGTAATAACATGTTATAGACGGTGATCTGATCAAATACTTTTTGAGTTATTTTAATATGAGGGGCTTTATATTCAATAATCATTCTCGGGTGTAGATTTCTGTCATAAAGGACACTGTCTGCTCTCAAACTCTTATTCCCCACTTTCAGCATAACTTCATTAGCAAGTAGAGTTGAAGAATAGTGTTTATGCTCAATAAGGAAATGTATAAAATGTTGGCGTACCCATTCCTCTGGAGTCAAGGCTACATATTTCCTGCGAAGTATGTCGAAAATAGTGGGCTTCTCTGGAGTACCTGACAATTTTATTTGAAAAGTTGGCAAATTTAATGGAATCATTTTGTTATCTTTGCAATATATGTGCAAAGATAACAAAATTATCTTTTAATTTATTATTATGCCAGAAAAGAAAGCAGAAATCACCTATGGATCTTTGATGAAAGATCTTAAGGCCCGTCATTTCTCACCTATATATATATTAGAAGGTGACGAAAGTTATTATATTGATAAGATTTCCAACTATATTGCTGATAATGTTCTATTAAAAGAGCAGCGTGATTTCAATCAGACAATAGTTTTTGGTGCTGATATTTCTGCAGCACAAATTATAGATCAGGCACTTAGTTACCCTGTAATGGCTGAATATCAGGTTATTATAGTAAAAGAATCGCAAAATATCAGAGGCTTAGATCTTTTTGAAAAATATTTTGCAAAGCCTTCTAAAACATCTATCCTTGTTTTTTGCCATAAAAATGGCTTTGTAGATCATCGTAAGAAGATGTACAGTATAGCTGTTGCCGCAGGCGGAATTATATTTGAGAGTAAAAAACTTCGTGATAGAGATCTGCCTGGCTTTATAGAAACTTATCTTCATACAGATAATGTCACTATTGAGCCTAAGGCCTCACAAATGATAGCAGATCATATTGGAGCTGATTTGAATCGTTTGACTTCTGAACTGGATAAACTGTTGATTTCCTTGTCGGAAAATGATAGGAGAGTAACGCCTGATATCGTTGAACGAGAAATTGGTGTCAGTAAGGATTTTAATGGATTTGAATTGAAAAATGCTATTATTAATAAGGATATTTTCAAAGCAAATCAAATAGTGAAATATTTTGACAGTAATCCAAAGGCTGGTAGTGTGTATTCTTTTCTCCCATTGCTTTTTTCTTACTTCCAA
>DMYZ01000209.1:15121-21055 GCA_003483565.1 Prevotella sp. | reverse complement strand
TTTTCCTGATCTTTTTGCAAATATAATAATTAGCTTTTTAAAGTCTAATTATATCCTGTCCGCTCTTTAGAGAGGGCTACATTACTTTGATTCTCTAATAAGTAAAAACGGAATAAAAGCAAATCCAATGATCAAACAAACTATCCCTTGAGTTAACTGACAGGTTTCGGGACCAATAATTTTAGCAAGCCAACCAATAAACATACTTCCCAACGGTAAACTGCCCATTGTGGCCATGGCGAAAAATCCAATCACCCTCCCCCGCATCTCTTTCGAAGATGCGGTCTGAACAATCGTATTGGCGATAGGATTGATAGACATGATACCAAAACCACAGAACATGCATACCAGCAAATACAAGCCTAAAGAATGTACAAACGACAAGATACACAATCCTACACCCAGTAACAGCAGATTGATAAAAAGCAATCGTTTCAAATTATCGCAATTTTTCTGTGATGCAACAACAAATGAACTGATCAAGGCACCCAGGCCTGTCGATGCATTAATATAGCCATAAGTTGCCGCATTACCACTGAAGATATCATGTGCAAAATAGGGCTGGAGAGTATTGTACGTTGCCACCAGCAAACTGATTAACGCAGATAACAGCAAAATAGTAGCAATCTCCGGCTTACTTTTGACGTAAGAAATACCATCATAAAAATTTGACCAACCGTTCTTTTTTTTAGAGGTTTTCTCAAAACTCGGAATTTCAATTTTAAATAAACAAAAAATAACAGCCAGAAAACTTACGAAATTAGAAGCAAAGCATGCTGTAGCGCCATATTTTGCAAGCATGATACCCGCTACCGCAGGTCCGGCAAGTCGGGAAAAATTATTTAAAGAAGAGTTCATAGCAATATAACTTTTTTTCGACCAATTCTATAATTTATTCGAAAAAAAACAGAATAGAACATATTCTCCCAGCAGAAGCTTATTAAGAAAACTGCTATATTGAATTTATCCATGAAATTTATTTAATATAACCTTCTCATAGAAGACAAATTCAAAAAAATAAATAAGATCTATCTGAATTCAAGAACTACAGCCTAATTCACAACTTACTGATTGCCAACTATATAATAAATAAAGATTTATTACGGAATGTGGAAGATGTCCTTTCAGGGTGTATTTGATAGCTTTTTATACTATGTTCCACCATTAAACAGGAGACATTTCGACATGAAATACAAGTAAAAAGGGCATTAATTAAAAACAAAAGAAAATATCAAAGCAGATAAATGAATCAGATCTCAAATTCTTGCCTATGTTTTTTATCCTGAATGCAAATATCAAAAAGGTATATATTATCCGTGAATTATCTTACAAATCAAACACAACAAACCGAAAACAAAAAAGGGCAACCGTTTTCCGGCTACCCCTATAAAGAAAATAAATTCACTTTCGTTGTCCTAGGCGGATTCGAACCACCGCTGACAGAACCAAAAACTGTAGTGCTACCATTACACCATGGGACAATTCTAATTGCGGTGCAAAGGTAGTGGTTTTTTAGACCACTACCAAATTTTTATCACCTTTTTTATCGTAATTTCTATTAACGGATTACTTTACCGTAATGAGATAATAGTTCTTTTTACCACGCTGTACCAACATGTATTTGCCATCTATAAGATCATCAGAAGTTACAGACTGGTCGAAAGCTGTAAGTTTTTCCTTATTGAGTGACACTCCTCCACCTTTGACCAGCTTACGCATTTCACTCTTGCTCGGGAATATCTCCATGCCCTCCTGGTTGAAGAGTTCTACAGCAGATCCACCCAACAGAGTCTTATCCAGAGTATAATGAGGCACATCCTTGAAAACATCATTAAGAGTAGCCTCATCAAGCTGTGAAAGATTATCCTTGGTGGCCTTGCCAAAAAGGATATTACTGGCTGCTATGGCCATGTCCAGATCTTCCCTGGAATGAACCAGAGTCGTGACCTCATCAGCCAGGCGATGCTGCAGGATACGGCGTCCCGGGTCCTGACGGTGTTCAGCAATAAGAGCTTCAATCGTCGGCTGATCAAGATCCGTAAAGATCTTGATATAACGTTCTGCATCGGCATCCGTCACATTAAGCCAAAACTGATAGAAAGCATAAGGTGTCGTACGGTTACGGTCCAGCCATACATTACCACTCTCCGTTTTGCCAAACTTCTTACCATCGGCCTTCGTGATCAGAGGACAAGTAAGACAGAATGCCTCAGCCTCATTGCCGAGCGTACGGCGAATCAGCTCTGTGCCCGTGGTCATATTGCCCCACTGGTCGTTACCTCCCAGCTGCAGGCGAATACCATAATGCTGATATTGATAAAGGAAATCATAACCCTGAAGGAGCTGATAGGTAAACTCCGTGAAAGAAAGTCCGTCACGAGCTTCGCCGTTCAGGCGTTTCTGCACACTTTCCTTAGCCATCATATAGTTCACGGTGATATGCTTGCCAACCTCACGTACGAAATCCAGGAACGTAAAGTCCTTCATCCAGTCATAGTTGTTAACAAGTTCAGCCTTGTTTGGTTCCGTACCGTCAAAATCCAGGAATTTGGAGACCTGCTTTTTGATTGCCTCCTGATTATGGTAAAGAGTCTCAGCATCAAGAAGGTTACGCTCCTGGCTTTTACCGGAAGGGTCACCGATCATACCCGTAGCACCACCTACAAGAAGATAAGGCTTATGGCCACAGCGCTGGAGATGACGCAACATCATAATTCCACAGAGATGGCCGATGTGAAGAGAGTCAGCAGTAGGGTCAGTACCCAAATAAGCTGATGTCATATTCTTCATCAGATATTCTTCTGTTCCCGGCATGATCTGAGCCAGCATACCACGCCATTTCAGTTCTTCAACAAAGTTTTTCATTCAAATTCTTTTTTAGACCTTACCGGCCTTTGTAAATATATCATATTGTATAGGAGTGTCCAGACCGGACAACTTACGGCACCGGATCATATCCGCTGCCACCCCAGGGATTGCATCTTAAGATACGCCATACAGCGAGAGCAAGACCTTTGACAGGTCCATATTTGAGCAAAGCCTGACGAGCATACTCTGAACAAGTTGGAGTAAACCGACAAGATGCGGGTGTATAAGGAGTAATAAACTTCTGATAAAAGAGAATAGGCAACAACAGTAATCCGGTGATACCTCTCGAGATATAATGGATAACAAGCCGGATAACCTTCATAAAGAGTCTCCTATTCTTTCTATAAGACTGTTCACCTTATATTCCACAGCAGAAGACGGATAAAGTTCATCAGACAGCCAGATAAAGGCTACAGCTAGTTTCCGGTCTTCGTAGTTACCCATTTTATGGACAAGAACTTGCTTATGCTTACGGAAAGCGTCACGTACCTGCCGCTTTACCCGATTACGCTTCACAGCCCGCTTAAAACAATGTTTCGGTACACTGACAAGAAACTCGACCTGAAGGTCACCTTCTGTTCTATCAAAAAGACGGAAAACGACCCGAAGAGGAAAAGCTGACATCGCATAACTTCCTCTACCGGAAAAGAGCTGGTCTATCAGCTTTTTACTGTATATACGCTCTTCCTTGCATAAACCCAAAGTATGGACTTCTGTCATTCACTTATTTTTTATTCCCTTTCAGATAGGCTTTCAAAGCACCACTCATGGAAGGATGCTCGGAAGTAGGCGCCTGCATATCGAGACGAAATCCCTCGTCAGTCACAGTCTGAGCTGTAGAAGTGCCGAAGGTACCTATCTTGATATTTCCCTGTGAGAAATCAGGGAAATTTTTCTTCAGTGCCTTAACGCCTGTAGGACTGAAAAACAACAGCATGTCATAATCGAATTTTTCCTTCTCTTCTTCTGTGAAGTCATTACTTACCGTACGGTACATCATGCATTCCTTGTAAACCAATTTCTTTTCATCCAGCGACTTACAGACATCGTCATGATGGACATTGCTCATCGGCAAGAGGAACTTTTCTGTCTTATGCTTCAGCATAAGAGGAATCAGTCCGGCAAGCTTGCCCGTTTCGCCAAAGAACACCTTACGCTTACGATACTGAACATACTTTTGGATATAAAGTGCAATATTTTCTATGACACAGAAATACTTCATGTCTTCCGGAATTGTTATTCTCATTTCCTTGGCCAACTTGAAATAATTATCAATGGCATGACGTGAAGTGAAAACTACCGCAGTGTAATCGAGAATATTAATCTTCTGCTGACGGAACTCCTTCGCTGTGAGGCCTTCGACTTTAAAGAACGGGTGAAAATCACATTTTACGTTAAAGTCCTTTTCGATGTCAAAATACGGAGACTTCTCGCTAGCCGGTTTAGGCTGAGATATCAAGATCTTCTTTATCATCTTTCGTGTCCTAAAAATTTATTTTCATGTAATTACTGATCATCACTAAAGCACCCCATAAAGCTGCTAATGGCATGATTTCGAGAGCACAAAAGTACAAAAATAATTGCAAAATGGCCCCCATTCTCTTAAAAAAGATAGTATAACACTTATAAAAAGACAATATTTTAACCAAAAAGATTACTATTGCCGTATAAATGAACGTTGTACGCAGTGGCAAATTAAAATACACCTGCAACAATACCATCGGAAAAAGAAGCACTCCTTCCATGGATACAAGAAAAACAAATGACCTGGACCATTGTCCTGTCCGCTTGCTGTCAAAGAAAATCCATCCTGAAAACCAATAAGCCAAAAACTTGAAAATGAAATAGCCCATGATAACAGCCGTGTAAATTCCTATAAGCCGGAACTGACCAATAGTAAACGTATCGGCGAAACAGGTCTGTGCATAGAAAAAATAACCAATAGAAAACAACAGGCAGGTGACAAGCACAAAGAACAGTTGGTAACGCACTTCTGCGGAAGTCTCGGAAATCGTCGTAGTTCCAATACGAGGAGAGAAAAAGAAATCCTTGATCTGACGATAGACAAAACGGCTTGATTTTGAAAAAGCAAGCGACATCAATATGAAACATCCCAGCAGGATAACTGTAATAAAGTTATCGGATGCAATAGTATACGGTATCGGATCACCGGCAACGCCCAATCGTCCCCCCGGAAGTTCGGGATGAAACATCGGGCTTCTGGAAAAGAAAGACTGCTTGTAATAAGTGGGCAGATCAAGCGCCATTATACTCTTGCCGGCTTTCTCTCCCGGCAGATGCAGAGTATCCGGTTCTGTACTGTAATGCACCAGTCCCGGCTTGATATTAGCCTGAACAGCCGAATCCTGCTGCTCCGGCGTAGCATCAGCAGGCAACCTGTCAAGTACCTCCCGGGGACTAGGCTGACTGCCATGCATCTGATGTACACGAAGGACAGCAGTATTTTTATAAACTTCTCCTTCTACATGAGAAGAATCAGCAATCTGGGTCGTCATCTTATACTCCGAACTCCTTCTTAATATAATCTATCTGATCAAGTTTCTCCCATGTAAAGAGTTCTACCTGCATCGTCTTCTTCTGATGGTAACGGCTGAGGAATGTCTTGGAAACGACTTCATTCTTACGGCCCATGTGACCATAGGCAGCAGTTTCCAGATACATCGGCTGCCAGAGTTTCAGCGCACGCTCGATAGCCTTCGGACGAAGATCAAACATCTTCATAATCTTGCGGGCAATTTCGCCGTCAGACATTTTGACATGGCTGCGTCCATACGTATTGACATAAACGCTTACAGGCTCAGCTACGCCTATGGCGTAAGCCAACTGTACCAGCATCTCATCAGCAACGCCTGCTGCAACCATATTTTTAGCAATATAACGGGCTGCATACGCAGCACTACGGTCAACCTTGCTGGAATCCTTACCGGAGAAGGATCCTCCTCCATGAGCACCTTTGCCTCCATAAGTATCAACAATAATCTTACGACCTGTAAGGCCTGTATCACCATGAGGACCGCCAATAACAAATTTTCCTGTAGGATTGAC
>DMYZ01000209.1:6846-14941 GCA_003483565.1 Prevotella sp. | reverse complement strand
GTATCTATACGCTGTGGTACATTGTCGTCACCATATTCTATCGTGACCTGACTTTTTGCATCAGGACGCAAATAAGTCATTACTTTTCCCTCCTGGCGAATCTCCGCCAGCGTAATCATTATCAGATGGGCCAAGTCGAGAGATACCGGCATAAAATTCTCGGTCTCTATAGAAGCATAACCGAACATCATGCCCTGGTCACCAGCACCCTGGTTCATCTCATCCTTGCGGTCAACACCCCGGTTGATATCCTCACTCTGCTCATGGATGGCTGTAAGGACACCACAAGAGTCACCGTCAAACTGATATTCAGACTTCGTATAACCAATCTTCTTAATAACGTCACGGGCTATAGTCTGTAAATCAACATAGACCTTAGACTTTACTTCACCCATAATCACTACTTGGCCAGTAGTTACAAAAGACTCTATAGCGCAACGGGCATCTTCATCATAAGCAAGAAACTGATCAAGCAAAGCATCTGAAATCTGATCAGCCACTTTATCTGGATGACCTGCTGAAACAGATTCAGATGAAAACAAATATGACATAATTATCTATCTTTTAATTCTTTATACTATATTGTGTGCAAAGGTAGCTTAAATCTATGGAATATCAAAGTAAAACTATGAAAAACGATTATCCGTTCACGTTACGTGGATGATGCTCAAGAATCTCTTTTCTTAAGTCAGAAGTCTCCATATGGGTATAAATTTCCGTGGTGCCTATATCCTCATGCCCCAGCATAGCCTGTATAGCTCTCAGGTCAGCTCCGCCTTTCAATAAGGCCGTAGCAAAAGAATGACGCAACGTATGAGGGGAAATGTTTTTGGTGATACCTGCCAATTTGGCTTGCTGTTTGACCATGATAAGGATCATCGTACGGGTCAGGTGGGCACCTCTCCGATTAAGAAAGACATAGTCTTCCTCACCGGCTTTGATATTTGTCATCAGATTCCGGTCAAGAAACCAATACTGAAGTTCCTGTATTGCCTTGGAGGAAATGGGTACGAGCCGTTCTTTATTACCCTTGCCCAGAACCCGGACAAACTTTTCATCCAAATATAAACTGCTCAACTTGAGATTGACAAGTTCTGAAACACGAAGGCCACAACTGAAAAGGACTTCTATGATAGCCTTGTTACGCTGCCCTTCCCATTTGGACAAATCTATGGAATTTTCGAGTATATCGACCTCTTCTGTAGTGAGATACGTTGGCAAATGTTCTCCGATCTGTGGCGATTCCAGCAATTCTGTAGGATCATCCTTGATATATCCATCCAGCTGAAGATAACGATAGAAAGAGCGGATACCACTCAGGATCCGGGCCTGTGAACGAGGACCAATCCCTTTTTCGTGAATAGAAGTAGCAAAAAGTTCAAGATCCTCTAGCTCGGCATCAAAAAAGCTCTTGTTTTGCTGACTGAAAAAATCAAGCATATCACGAAGGTCATGCCTATAAGCCTCCAACGTATTCATAGAATAATTGCATTCCAGACGCAGATATTGTTCATATCCCTTAGCAATATTCGCAGGTGATTTCTTGTCTTTTCCCATTTATTTTCTTACTTTTGCCACAAAGATAATAAAAAGTTAGAAACAACAGTCATGAAGATCCAAATTATCAATGGTCCTAATCTGAACCTGCTCGGCGTGAGAGAACCAAGTATCTATGGTAATCATTCCTTTGAAAGTTACCTGCCTCAGCTTCGTGCCAAATACCCTGATATCACGATAGAATACTATCAAAGTAATATTGAAGGTGAACTGATCGACAAGATTCAGGAAGTTGGGTTCGATGATGACGGTATCGTACTTAATGCCGGTGCTTATACGCATACCAGTATTGCCTTACAGGACTGCATACGGTCGATTAAATGCCCTGTTGTAGAAGTCCATATCTCCAATGTTCACAAGCGTGAAGAGTTCCGGCATCATTCCTATCTGTCGCCGGCATGCCTTGGTGTAATATGTGGATTCGGAATGGCAAGCTATGATCTTGCCATTGCCGGTATTCTTGCTCAGAAAAAACAAGACTAAGACTTATGAATGAAACAGAAGCGATAGACCAGTATATCTTGTCACATATCGACCCTGAAGGAGACTATCTACACCGCCTCTATCGCGCCACAAATATTCATACCATTCATGGTAGAATGGCAAGCGGCCACTTGCAGGGACGTCTATTAAAAATGCTGGTAGAGATGATCCAGCCCAGAAATATTCTGGAGATAGGAACCTTCAGTGGCTACAGTGCCATCTGTATGGCTGAAGGTCTTGGTAAAGAAGGAAAAGTATTTACATTTGACATTAATGACGAACTGGAAGATTTCACCCGTCCATGGATTGAGAAATCCCCTGTTGCTGATAAAATTGTATTCAAAATAGGCGATGCATCAGAAGAAGCACCCAAACTGGGTATTACTTTTGACATGGCTTTTCTAGACGGCAACAAGCGCAATTATCTGGAAGACTATGAGATGACCCTGTCTGTATTGCGCACAGGAGGTTTTATCCTTGCAGACAATACGCTATGGGATGGTCATGTCATAGATCCCTCCTATAAGAAGGACAAGCAGACCATCGGCATCGAACATTTCAATGACTTTCTTGTCCAGGACGAAAGAATAGAAAAAGTAATGCTGCCTCTTCGAGACGGATTAACTTTAATAAGAAAAAAGTAACGGCTCTCACCGCAACAATCTCTTGCTCAAATATCTCACAGGATACCACACTGCAGCCCATCCGACAAGGACAACCGTAAAGAATATTGCTGCTACATCCATATAATGTACACTTACAGGGTAAGCATTCACTACAAAAGAACCAGCAGTGTCACCCAAGGCAACCAGACCAAAACGCTGTTGTAGGAAACAAAGAAGTAAACCAAGCAGAATCCCAACCACGGCACCAATAACAGCAATCATTCGCCCTTCAAAAAGAAAGACACGTGCGATCTGCTTGTCCGATGCACCCAGATTTCTCAAGGTCACGACATCATTCTTCTTGTCTATAATCAACATGGATAAGGAACCGACAATATTAAAGCAAGCTATGACAAGAATAAAAGTCAAAAAGATATATGCCATCAGTTTTTCCACTGACATAATCTTAAAAGTATCTTCCTGCTGTTCAAAACGATCTAGTACTTTGTATTTTACTCCGGCAATCTGTTGAATATTTGCCTTTACGGCATCCAAATCACTTCCTGGCTTTAACCGCAGTTCCAATGCTGACAACATGCCCTGCTGCCCAAATAAGCCACGGGCGAAGGAAATAGGAGCAATAATATAATTGGAATCATATTTACTTTGCTTCACGGAAAAGACTACCCCCGGTGAAAGTAATGAATCAACAACAAACGCACTGGCAGGGTTGGACATATCCAACTGTCCCTCGCGCTGTGGTGCATAAATTCTGAGATACCCATCCCATTTTGCGCCGGTGCCCAACTGTTGTGCCAAACGAATTCCGAGAATGCCATACTGCAAATTGGCAGCATGAAGTTCATACGTACCATCACCATAGAGTATGTCAGTGATATGGGTCAACTCGGGAAAATTATCTTCTACCCCCTTTACGACCACCATCGCCTGCTTATTTTGATATACGGCCAGGGCCTGGTCCTCCACCGTTTCAGTTGCAACATCCACTTGCGGCAGATGCTTTATTCTGGTAAGGATAGGATCATCTGCAGGAGCAGTCTTCCCTGTTACCGGCATTACCTCCAGCTGAGGATCAAAACTCGTAAAGAAAGAGGCCACCAGATCATGGAAACCATTAAAAACACTCAGCACAATCACCAGAGCCATGGTAGCGACAGCTACACCGACAACAGAGATTGCACTGATCACATTAATAGCATGTGTACTCTTCTTGGAAAAGAGATATCTGCGAGCAATGTAAAAGGGGAAATTCATTATTTATTTAACAGTTCATCAATATGTTCTATATAATCCAAGCTGTCGTCAATAAAGAATCGAAGTTCAGGTATAATACGAAGCTGCTTACCTACATGGCGTCCTAACTCATAGCGGACAGACTTATCGTTATTGCGAATGTTTGTGATAAGTTCCTCTCCTTTTTCAGATGGAAAGACACTCAGATAAGCCGTACAGACACTAAGATCAGGACTAACACGGACACGTGTGACACTGATCATGACACCATGCATCTTACGAGTTTGCGATTCAAATATAAGGCTCAACTCTTTCTGCAAGAGCCTTGAAATACGATTTTGTCTTGTTTCCTGCATAATTCTATTTATTTATCAAAATCAACATGTGACACACACACCTTCTCATGAAGGAAGGTAGTTGCACTTTCTTTAAATTTATCCGCATTCTCTGTAGTATAATACTGGCAAGTACCCGTACGCGTGCAGCGCTGTTCCATGTCCGGATGGCGCAGCAAATAATTTTGCAGGCTCCTGGCAACATATTCACCTTGAGGAATGATTCTTATCCCCGGATCAACATATTTTACGATTTTAGGCATAAGAAGGGGGAAATGAGTACATCCTAAAATGATGGCATCGATATTATTATCCTTCATCATCAATTCGTCAATACGTTTCTTGACAAAATAATCAGCACCGGGACTATCTACCTCGTTATATTCTACAAGAGGGACCCAAAAAGGGCAAGCTACTCCTGAAACCTTTATATCCGGAAAGAACTTTGCGATTTCGATATCATAACTCTTACTCTTGATCGTGCCTTCTGTAGCCAAAAGTCCTACATGACGTGACTTTGTCAGACTTCCAATAACTTCTGCCGTAGGACGGATTATTCCAAGTACTCTCCGTTCCGGATCTAATTCCGTAAGATCTCTTTGCTGAATACTTCGCAAAGCCTTGGCTGAAGCCGTGTTACATCCTAAGATCACCAACTGGCAACCCATTTGAAACATCTTAATGACTGCCTGACGAGTAAACTGATATACTACGTCGAAAGAACGGATGCCGTAAGGAGCACGAGCATTATCACCAAAATATAAATAATCGTACTGAGGCAGCAACTGACGGATACCATGAAGGATAGTAAGTCCTCCATAGCCAGAATCAAAAATGCCTATAGGCCCCGGGCAATGAGACAAAGAAATCATACGTACAATAACATTAAAAAACAGATCTCTATTTCAAAGAACCTTGAACAATCGTGTTAATATCATCTCCCATAGAAGGATCAATATAAGGCACGGCATCCTCATCAGTATTTAAAATGAAAGCATACCCCTTGTCCTTACCTATAATCTGGAGGATCTGATTCAACTTATTTTTCAAGGGAGCGTAAGCCTCGTCCTGTGCCTGCTGAAGCAAGCGCTGAGACTCTTCTTTGAAAGCAATGTTTTTCTCCATCAATTCCAGCAATTCATTCTGCCTTTTTTTAAGAATGGATGGAGCAAAATCCTTCTGACCTTCCAGAAACTCCTGATAGTCCTGATTGAATTCATCTTCTGACCGCTTGGTTTCTGCTTCATATTTAGCACGAAGATCAGCCAAATTACTCTGTACAGTGGCATATTCCGGCATAGCAGCAAAAGCTGCCTTATAGCTGAAGTAGCCAAAATGCAACTGCTGCGCACTCACGAAGAGTGGCAGCAGCGCTATAATGAAAACTAAAAATGCTTTTTTCATTTATTAATTCTGCTTAGCAAGTTCAGCCTTTACCTCGGCTGTAACATCTTTGCTCAAAGTTGGGCTGATATAAGGAATACCGGCTGCAGTATCCATAATATATACATAGCCGCCTTTGTCACCAACGACCTTAATGGCATTAACCAACTTTGCAGTAATAGGCTGCATCTTATCCTGCTGAAGCTTCTGAAGGGCTGTCTGATTGTCTTGATAAGCCTGCTGTATCTTCTGATAAAGAGTCTGAAGCTCCTGCTCCTTTTGCTTCTGGGCAGTAACATTCATCGTGCTCTTTCCCTTGTCATACTCATCACTTTTCCGCTGGAGTTCGTCCTGCATAGACTTCAGATCATTCTCATAAGTCTTTGCCTGAGCCTCAACATCGCCACGAGCCTTAATAAACTCCGGCATCTGCTGCATAATTTCCTGAGAATTGATGTGAGCAAATTTCTGTGCGAAAATGCTCAGTGGTGCAAAGAGCATCAACATTAAAATAAGTTTTTTCATATCACTTTTGTTATTTTATTATTTATTCTTTATTTTTGAAAATGACAGTTGCAAATATACTATTATTTATTGGAATAGCCTAATTTCTCCAAAACTTCATTACTGATGTCTATTTTAGGTGATCCAAAGATAATACCATTATTGCTGGAACGATCGATGACAAGCGAATACCCCCTGTAATCAGAAATGTCCTTGACCGCACTATAAATTTCATCCTGAATAGGTGTCATCAACGCTTCACGCTTTTTAAAGAGCTCGCCTTCCGGCCCGAAATATTTCTTTTTCAGATCGCTGGCTTCTTTCTCTTTGTCCATAATAGCAGTCTGTCTGGTTTTCTTTTGCTCTTGGGAAAGGAAGACCACCTCATTCTGATAATTCTTATACATCGTGCTAGCCTCAGTGTTGAGAGCCTCAACCTCAGCCTGCCACTTTTTGCTGACCTGGTTTAGCTGTTCGTTGGCACGCTCATATGCAGGAATATTCTTCAGAATATAATCCATATCAACGAGAGCAAACTTCTGTGCATTTGCTGCCATGGCAACAAATACAAACAAACACATTGTTATAAACTTCTTCATAGCTAAAAACCTTTCTTATCCAGTTATCACTCCTCCTTCCCATAAAGAGAAGGAAGAGAGTGTATTAGAATTCCTGACCCAAAATGAAATGGAACTGACTTCCACCCTTTGTACCAAAGACCTTATCAAATCCATATCCCCAGTCAATACCCATCAGGCCGACCATTGGCAGATAGATACGTACACCGACACCGGCACTACGCTTCATCTCAAACGGATTGAAATCTGATACTTTATGCCATGCGTTACCTCCTTCCAGGAAGGTCAGGCCGTAGATTGTAGTATTGCCCAACAAGAACGGATAACGTAGTTCCAGCGTAAAGCGGTCGTAAGCATATCCTTCATAGCCATAAGGAGTCAGGGAACCGTTTTCATAACCACGGAGTCCGATAGTCTCCTCTGCATAACCAGTAGAATATCCACTCATACCGTCACCACCGACATAATAAGTTTCAAATGGTGACTTCTTATATTTATTATATGAACCAAGGATACCCATCTCCACGCGTGTCATAAGCACGAAACATTTCTGTCCACCGGAGAGAGCAGTATAAGTTCTGGACTTAAACTTCCATTTATTATACTCAACCCAACGGTATTTCTCCTGCATCTCATCCTCATAAGTTGAAGACAAAGGATTTGTGGCCAGATTTTTGTAGTCTTTATGATCCCATGCACTCCAAGGCGGGGTGAGGGTAACACTAGCTTCGAATTCCGAGCCACGGCGTGGGAAGAGCTGATTATCTGTCGAAGTACGATTCAAGGCAATAGTCAGGTTCAAGTTATTGGCAGAACCATCGGTCATCAAGAAATATTCCCAATTCTTCAGCATATAACGCTGATAAGCCAACTGCAGTGACAATGTGAAATAGTCATCCGGCCAGCGCAAACGCTTGCCCCATCCTACAGACATACCCAACAACTTCACATATTTGTCAGGGTCATAATAATTAGTATAGCTGTTATAAGAGTTATAAGAACTGTAACCATACAGATAATTATAATAGTTATTCATATAAGAACTATTATAATAATTGTCTGATACATCAGTCTGCTTGCTATAGTAAGCACTTATACTAAACTGGATAGGTCGTTTTCCACCAAACCAGTTTGTCGAATAGCTGGCATTATACGACTGATAATAGGATCCGTTCGTCTGCGCTCCAATACTCAGAGTCTCTCCATCACCAACGGGCATAATGCCACGATGTTCCTTATTTTTATTAAAGAGATTACGCATAGAGAAATTATTCAATTTCAATCCAATACGTCCGATCACACCGGTCTGTCCCCAGCCGAGAGAAAACTCTATCTGGTCATTACTTTTCTGTGCCAGATCCCAGTTAATGTCCACTGTACCATCTTCATAGTTCGG
>DMYZ01000209.1:0-6716 GCA_003483565.1 Prevotella sp. | reverse complement strand
ATGTAACCTGTATTCCAATATAAATTACCTACGGCGTCATCATCTTCCGACAAACGTTTATTTAGAAGTTTCTGGTTATAGACGTCTCCTTTCTTCATACCAAGCACATTACTCAAGTAATCTGTAGTATAAACGGTATTTCCGACCCATGTAATATTTCTAATGAAATACTTTTTACCTTCTTCTACTTTAATATCAATATCTACATGTTTTTTATCATAATTCCACACACTGTCGCTGAGAATAGAAGCATCACGGTAACCATATTCATTATACATATCAATAAGGTTTTCCTTGTCTTTCGCCCAACGCTCAGGAGTGTATTTCTTTGATTTCAGGAAGGTAGCTAGCTTACCAGCCTCATGAGTTTTCTTAAAAGCACCTTTGACAAAAAGTCCTCCCTTGATTTTACGATCACTTAAAGCTTTGTTGCCTTCTATAATGATCTGATGGACCTTCATCTTCTCTTTCTTGTCGACAGTGATATCCAGAATCACTTCATTCTTATTAGCAACATCCTCACGCTGATTAATCTCTATATCAGCATTCTTATATCCCTTATCATCAAAATACTTTTGAGCCAGAATTTTAGCACGATCAATCATATTTGGAGTAATCTGGCTGCCTTTCAACAAGCCGAGCTTTTTCTCCATATCCTCCCGTTCCGTCTTCTTCAGTCCAATATAGTTGATATCGGAAACACGGGGACGAACAGCGAGATAGATATGCAGCCAAATCTTATCACCAATAATAGAATCAGCAGAGATTGCGACCTTGGAGAAGAGGCCATGGCGCCAATAGCGCTTCACAGCATCTGTAATTTCAGTACCCGGCACAGTGACAGATTGCCCTACAGACAATCCTGAGATACCAGTAAGGACATAATCTTCATATCCTTCCACTCCAGATACATTGATGCCGCCAATAGTGAGCGTGCGTGGTGTACCTGCATAACTAATGTCCGGATTGATAATTTTGTCCTGTGCCTGCATCCCCGAAAAGGCAAACAGACCAGCTATCAGCATAAGTATTTTTCGCAAATTCTTCATTCTATTATAAGAAGTCAATTTTTATTGTTTGTTGCTTTCATTAAATTCACGCTCAATTTGAGATTCCGTTTTTCCATAGCGGCGTTGTCGTCCCTGATAACAGAGAATAGCCTTCTTTAAGTCCTCTTCATCAAAATCAGGCCAATAAGTATCACAAAAATAAAGTTCAGAATAAGCTATCTGCCAAAGCAAATAGTTAGATACTCTCAATTCCCCGCCCGTTCTTATCAAAAGATCCGGATCTGGCATAAAACTAGTCTGGAGATTTTTAGAGATCAGATCCTCATTAATATCCTGAACATGAATAACGCCTTGTTGAACTTGTTCTGCAAGTGTTTTTACAGTTTCTTTTATTTCCCAGCGTGAAGAGTAGCTCAAAGCCACGACCATTGTCATCGTTGTATTGCCAGCAGTATGTTCCTCAGTTGCCAAAAGTTTATCTTGAACTTCCTGAGAAAGACGACTACGATCACCAATGACGCGAAACCGGACATTATGCTTTTGAAAAATTTCATCTTCCAAAGAGGTCAGCACCAATCCCATCAAGGCATGAACCTCATCCTGCGGGCGATTCCAGTTTTCCGTAGAAAAAGTATACAAAGTAAGATACTTCACACCAAGTCTGGCACATTCAGCAGTAATACGGCGCACCGTATCAACACCTGCCTGATGCCCATAGCTACGGTCTTTTCCCCGTTCCGTTGCCCAACGGCCATTGCCATCCATAATAACAGCAATATGTTTGGGGATTCGGTTCATATCCAGTTCCTTCTTCATATTCTAATCTTTATTGCAAGTCTGGCACTTAGGACTGAAGCTATAAGTCAGCGTAGCCTGAAGCAAAGAATAGCAGTCAGTATTTTTAAAGAGTCCACTGCTTACAATACCATAAGGATCTTTTGCTCCATCCAGTTTGTCGCTCATGGAAAAATGCATTGCCCATTCAAGACCCAGATTCAATCGCTCTGCCACTTTATATTTCAATCCGATGCCTAACGGTACATTAGCCGTAAAAGCACTGCCACTTTTGCCTTCAATATCCTTGCCATATTTAGCATAGGTTGTGCCTAATCCTATTAATATATACGGTGTAAGGCGCCTGGCACCTCTATAGTCTCTTCCTGTACCATAGGGCCAGAAATTATATTCATATATCAAACTGACATCCACCAGAGAACTGGAAAAGTTATAATCTACTTTCTGACTGACATTATTGGAGAAGTCAGGATAAAAAGTAGAGACATTTTCCGATGAACCTTTAAGTTTACCATATCCGACGGAAAGTCTGAAGTTTGAATAAGGATTCATCACATATCTGCCAACAACCGAAAACATCGGCTGCATGCTACTAAAAAGTTTTCCATTGAAATCCCCTTCATAATTGACAAGCCCTACACCTGCACCCAATTCCATCCGATACTCAGGATCATCCTGAGCCCATATCAGATTATAGAAACCCAACAAAGTTATCAGCAAGAAAAGGACTCTATTCATTATTCTTATTTTCCTACATTTTATCTAAATGAGGTTTGCGGAATGGTCCAACCTAATTTATTATATCGTCCCTTCCATACCTGGCCGCTACTGCCATAGATGATCCACAAGAAACTATCGTTATCTTTTACCATAGTAAAGTTTTTGGTATCACCAGAGAAATCTTTTGGAATAATTATTGTATCATCAACAGGCCATGTCACCCCTCCATCCGGAGACTTATAAAAAGAGGATCCATCAAAAGCTTCAACAGCAGAATTATAATACAGGGCTATAAGCTTAGCGTGTAGCGGAGCCTTATTGACAACCTCTTCTACCTGGTCATAATACATCCACGAATCAGTCTCTGCACCTTCAGAATATTCCATGAGCTTACCCCACACGACAGCTGTCGTATCTGTATTAACAAATCGATTGCCAATAATCAGCAAACGATCAGCATTATCAATATCAGAATCCATGCGGGATACGAAGCTAATATTAAAGTTTGGAAGCTTAGAAGCATCATCATCGATTTCATCCGCATTCCAAGTAGCGCCATTATCTTTCGATACTTCGATGTTGTTATTTCCCATAGCATACATATACTTCGAACTACATCCCAGCAAATGAACTAAAGGTGTCCCTGAAGCCACTGTTGTCCATGTAACAGCATCTGAAGATTTTAAAAGAGATCCATTACTTAAAGTATAAAAATACCCGTTATCAACAATAACATTATCATAAGCATTAGCATCAAGAGCTGTCAGTGGAGTAATCTCAGACCAATGATTACCGTCATTCATCGCTGTCGAGTAAATCTTCAAAGACGAATTATCCTTACCAAAAACATAAATGTTATTATTATTGCAGACAGCCTTCATTCCAGAAAGAACAGCTAGTTGCCGATTATCATTATAACGGTTCCATATAAAAGTGTCTGCTTTTTCCTTATGGACATTCACTTTAACATTATAAGCAACATAACCTGTTCCTGCGTTATTGTATACCCTTAATTCCCTTGGCGATGAAAAGTCAAGAGAATCACTACTGGAATAATAAGTCAAAGTATCACTCTTAAGACTCTTCACAACTATCGTTCCACTATTCTTAGAAGTAATTGTTGCCAAAGTCTTAGAAGCATCAATGCCATAAGGCAATGAATCCGGATTATAAATTTCATGTGTAGTCTGATCTATATAAAACTTATATTTACTACAATCAGTCTTTATCACACTGTCATTTCCTGCAGCAGTTACCACATTTTGCTTCAGCGTTCCAACACTGAAAGCAGTAACAGCCGTGTCATAGTAACTTACAGTATCCGTATTATCACTAAGACATGAAGACAATAACATTATTGCCGAAAACAAGAGGAGGAAAGGTTGAAACTTCCTTTTCATTACATTCAATTATTAGTTTTTATTGCAGTAAGGCATCTCACTACAAGTTTTGCCTGCAAATTTAAGTAGAAATATTCAAATAGAGGTCTATTTTAAAACTTTATTACGTAATTTATTGATTAGTTGTCAGTTTTTTAAGTTTGTTTAGTGAAATCTTCATAGCATTTTAAGGTATAAAGAAAAAGAGGGCTGCCCTAAAGAGCAGCCCTCATATCTTAATTAAAGATTTTTCCAATTAGAGTTTTGGACCAGCAGCACTCATTGCCTTGCCAGCTTCATTGCCTTCATATTTCTTGAAGTTCTTGATGAAACGAGCAGCCAAATCCTTAGCTTTCTCATCCCATTCAGAAGCACTCTTATAAGTATCACGAGGGTCAAGGATATGAGGATCAACACCTTCGAGCTTTGTAGGAACAACAAAGTTGAAATAAGGGATAGTCTTGGTAGGTGCCTTATCAATAGAATGATCAAGGATTGCATCGATGATACCACGAGTATCACGGATAGAAATACGCTTGCCAGTACCGTTCCAGCCTGTGTTAACCAAATAAGCCTTAGCACCGCTCTTCTCCATATGGCGAACCAGTTCCTCTGCATATTTTGTAGGATGCAACTCCAGGAAAGCCTGGCCGAAGCAAGCAGAGAATGTAGGAGTAGGTTCTGTAATACCACGCTCTGTACCAGCCAATTTAGCTGTAAAACCAGAGAGGAAATAGTATTTAGTCTGTTCTGGATCCAAAATAGATACTGGAGGAAGAACTCCGAAAGCATCAGCACTCAGGAAGATCACCTGTTTTGCAGCTGGGCCCTGAGACTCAGGACGCTGGATATTCTTGATATGATAAATAGGATAAGAAACACGAGTATTCTCGGTTACGCTCTTATCTGTAAAATCAATCTTACCATTCTTGTCAACTGTAACATTCTCCAAAAGAGCGTCACGCTTGATAGCACCATAGATATCAGGCTCTGCATCCTTATCCAGATTGATAACCTTAGCATAGCAACCACCTTCAAGGTTGAAGACGCCCTTGTCATCCCATCCGTGTTCATCATCACCGATCAAGCGGCGCTTAGGATCTGTAGACAATGTTGTCTTGCCTGTACCGGAAAGGCCGAAGAAGATAGCGGTATTTTCACCGTCCATATCTGTATTTGCTGAACAGTGCATGGAAGCAATGCCTCTCAGTGGGAGGAAGTAGTTCTGCATAGAGAAAATACCCTTCTTCATTTCACCACCGTACCATGTATTGACAATAACCTGTTCCTTAGAAGTTACGTTGAACATAGCTGCAGTCTCAGAATGCAGGCCAAGCTCTTTCCAGTTAGTAACCTTTGCCTTAGAAGCATTGTATACAATAAAGTCTGGTTCCTGTTCGAAATCAGCTGCTGTCTTTGGACGGATGAACATATTTGTTACAAAATGAGCCTGCCATGCAACCTCAACAATGAAACGAACTTTCATACGTGTATCTCTATGAGTACCGCAGAAACCATCTACAACAAACAACTTTTTGTTAGAAAGTTCTTTCTTGGCAATCTCTTTAACAGCATCCCAAGCTTCCTGAGAAGCACGGTGATTATCATTGTGATATTCTTCAGAATCCCACCATACTGTATTATGAGAAGTTTCATCATCAACAATGAACTTATCTTTAGGAGAACGTCCAGTATAGATACCAGTCATTACATTGATTGCCCCTAACTCGGTCTCTTGACCAACCTCATAGCCCTCAAGACCTTCCTTAGTCTCTTCATTAAAAAGAACCTCAAAAGAAGGATTGTACAAAACTTCAGCAGTACCTGTAGTAATACCGTAGCTTGCTAAAACTGACTTATCAAACTTTGCCATTTTTTATTATGTTTTTAAGTTGTGAAAAATTCCCTTTTAACCTAATCACTTTGTAGGTAAACACTGCAAAGATAGAAAAAAGATATTAATTCACCAACCCAAACCCAACAAAAATATCCTTTTTCAATATCAATTTGGTTAAAGATATTAAAAACATACGGCAAGAAAAGATATTTGCAATTTAGACTTTGCAAAAATAGAAAGAATTTCATACCTTTGCACGAAAATTACACTTTATAATCCCATGCAAGTTATAAATTTCAGTGATCACAACTCGATCATTAACCAGTACATGTCTGAAATTCGTGATTCCGAATATCAGAAAAATCGTCTTCTTTTTCGTAATAATATAAAGAGAATTGGTGAGTTTGAAGCTTTTGAAATTTCCAAAACGCTCCATTATCAAAACAAGGATGTAACGACACCTCTAGGCATTGCTCATGTTTCTGTACCTACAGACAAGATCGTCCTGGCCACAATATTCCGTGCAGGACTACCTTTTCACAATGGATTTCTGAATGTTTTCGACCATGCCGGCAACGCCTTCGTCAGTGCCTATCGTGAATATAAAGATGAAGCGCATCACGAGGTTGGTGTTCATGTGGAATATCTTGCGACACCAAGCATCGATGAAAAGACCTTAATTATTGCTGACCCGATGCTTGCCACGGGTGGAAGCATGGAACTAGGCTACAAGGCCTTTCTTACTAAAGGCGTTCCTAGGCATATTCATATAGCCTGTGTCATCGCTGCCCCTGAAGGGATCGCCCATATCAAGGAGAATTTCCCTGAAGATAAAACAACAATATGGTGTGCTGCTATTGATCCGGGAATGAATGAACATAAATATATTGTTCCGGGATTCGGTGATGCAGGAGACCTCTCTTACGGAGATAAGATATAAAAATAATAATTTTATATAAAATAAATAAGGTGTAT
>DMYZ01000302.1 GCA_003483565.1 Prevotella sp. | reverse complement strand
TATTACATCTCTAAGTTCAGACCTGCAGGCAGTACTGTACGTGTTTATCCATATCAGGATGATGTGCATATCTATATCTATCGTGCTACTCAGTATCACATGATGTTGGCGGAAGCCCTCAACCATCTGCAGCGCTTCAAAGCTATGAATGCTGTACTTAATTCAGGGGTAAAAACTGCAGATTATAGTGATACTGACCCGGAATGGGAAGGCTTTACCAAGAATTGGACTTCTAGTGCCGACTGGGGTACCCGTAAGTATCCTAGTATGGGGATTCGCGGAGCTTTAGGCCTGAATGCCCGTCCTGTTAAAACCTCTGTTATAGAGCTTGGCAAGGATTCTACAATCCGTTACAACGATGAAGCCATTCTTGATGAGACTATGCTTGAATTTGCTTGTGAAGGCAAAGTATATCCAGCGATGAACCGGATGGCAATGCGTTATAATGACTTGTCAATTGTAGCTGACAGGGTTTGCCCTAAATATGAGGGCACCGGAAAAGAGTCTTCTGTCCGTTCCAAGATTATGGCAGGTGGAAACTGGGTGCCTTATACGTTGGATATTGACAAATGGTAAATATGGCAACAGTAGAAGAAAAAATATTGAAGTATGATAATTAAAACTTAGCCTTATAAGGCTAAGTAACCTTAATATATTTTTAATTACTAACCAATTTTAAACAATAAGAAGATGAAAAAACTCATTACACTTGCACTACTGGCTTTAGCGACAATGGCTGTACAAGCTCAGAGTAGGAAGACTTGGGATTTTCTCAACAATGGTTTTAGTGCTGCCACCATTACGGCTTTGCAAACCGATATGGAGCAGAATGGCACTGGAGGCTATTGGAGAGACTGGGAAAAGGATGTGTCTACTGCCAATACAGGAACGTGGTTTAATGCATCTACCGTCTCAGGAGCAGCATCAACCCATGTGGACGGTGTGACAACGCCAATCCCGGAGTTGAAAGATTTGAATTTTCAAAGTGCCAAAGGAAAGGGACTAGTCCTGGTCAACGACTATAGTCAGTCTGAAAATGACGGGAGCCCTAATAAAGAGTATCCTTATGGTACTCATTTTCTGTGGCTTAACGGTTCTGGACTATCTTTCACTTTTAAAGCTGCAGCCCGTGATACTTTACATATGGGCATTGAATCCCATAAGAATACAGAAGCCCGTGGTGTGAATATTTCTGTAAATGGAACAACAATAGCTGCTGATTATGGTCAGTCTGTTCCTATTTTCTTTAATGATGTAAAATGGACTTTACCACAGGCTACTGATGGTTCTGATAGTGTTACGGTAAAAGTAACTTCCAGTAATGGATGTCATATCTATTATATTGTTGTTGGAGAAGGAGATGCTCCTGTCGTAAAGGCTGCATCCAAAATAGCCTATGTCTTTAATAGTGGCAACGGTTATGACCGTAATGCAGACTATGCTCATGCTTTTATTTCCGGTAGTAGTGATCTCTTTACTACTACTGCCGTTGATGTCAACAACAAGACTATCACAGCAGACAGTTTGGAAAAGTTTGATGCAGTCGTCATCAGTCCGTATATTGATGCTGCTGATGCCTGTGTGTCTACGTTGAAGAGTATTATAGCTTATGAGCCAGTACTGAACCTTAATGCTTCTCTCTATGAGCCTTGGGGATATGGCAAGGCTGTTACAAGTATTCAGCAAGCAGCTACAATCGTCAAGGGCAGTAATAAGTTCTTTGTCAATGCAACTGCAAATGGTCTGGATACTAGTACAGGTGCTTTGAGTATTCTTTCTGCTGGTGGAATTACAGGGGTTAGTCTTAGTCCTTACTTTGCAGGTGATGATACTCTTGCTGTTGTCGGTAATTCGGTAGCTGTTCATGAACACAATGCTAATCGTAATGCCTATATGTTTTTGCCTTATGATAAACAAAATATGGCTAACGTTGATGCAGATGCTATGTCTGTCATTCTGCCTACAGCCCTCAGCCTTGTAGCGGATACTAAAACAGTTGTGACCAATACTCCTGCACCTACAGTGAGCCAAGCATATAAAAATAAAGAGACCCTGGCTGTTCTTAAAAATGGTAATAAAAATGCTGCTATTTATTATACAACAGATGGTACTGATCCTTCTGATAAAAGTAATGTTTATACGGACACGCTTAAGTTTACGGAACCAGTAACAATTAAGGCTATTGCCAAGGCTGATGGTTATTTGATGAGTGATACAACCATTGTCAATATTGCAATTAAAACTCAGGCACCGGCTCCTGAATTTACAATTAATGAAGGCCCTGATACTTCTTTTGTCACTTTGACTAATGCAGATCCCGGTCTGACAATTTACTATAACTATACTGGCAGTACAGATATGACAAAGTCTGCTGTTTATTCTGCTCCTCTTAAGGTCACGACTCCTGTTACAGTAACAGCTTTTGCAGAAGGAGGCTCCTATATCCAGTCAGAAACAGCCAGCAAGAATGTTACTATCCAGAATGTCGGTAAGACTCTTCGATATGATGTACTTGCCCATTTTGACGCTAACAGTGCTGATTGGAATAGTGGATCTACTACTACGTCTTATTTCTTTTCTTGGGGTAAGTCTGCCAGTTCTTGCTATGACACCACTCAGAATCCTGATGCCGAAGGTGTTTATCCTTTTGTAACAGGTGGGGAAATTTCAAATTCTCTTTGGACGATTAAATCTAAAGGACAGGTAGTCGATTGGGAAAATACAACTCCTACAGCTGTCGTTGGTGATGGTACTGGTTATAATCCAGAGACAGCAGAGGATGCAATTCTTGCTGACGGTGAAGAAGGTGCAACTAAGTCGATAGTTAATCTTGGTGATAAGATAGACAACGAGCCATATACAGCCAGCATTGAGAGCAAGAGTACTTATGCTGGTCCTTTTGATGTTATCGTATATGCCGCTAATGGTAATGGTTCTTCTGTTCCGAAGTGTGATATAGAAACTTCTGCTGATGGTGCTTCCTGGACAAAACTGGATAGTGTATCTTTCTCTAACACTCGTAGACTTTGGAAGCGCACTAAGATGACTTATAGTGGTACAACACCGGTTTATGTACGTCTTGCGCAAACCGGAGGTGGAAGTAAGGCTATGATTTTTGATATTTATATTCTTAATCAGGGGGATAAAACCAGAGGTATTTTGGATGATATCAATGATATTAACCTTAATGTAACCCCTGTAATCCGTACAGAAATCTATTCTCTCAGTGGTATGCGTCTCAGCTGTTTACAGCCAGGTATTAACATTGTCCGTACTGTTTATACTAATGGTGCAATCAAGGTTAAGAAAGTACTCATAAAATAATACTTCTCATTTTCCAGGTATGCCAGTTCCTTGAAGGTCTGGCATACTTTTTGTTTTGAATTTTATTTAATCCTCTCTGAAATGAAAAGAAAATTCAGTATATTACTTTTTAGTTTACTTTTCATATCCACTGCATTGAAGGCACAAAAGCCAGCACGGATCTTACAGTATTATCCAGAAGGGAAGAATATTATGTGTATTAACGGCAATAACCGCTATACTCGTGCTCTTTATGGTACTCATACGCTTTTTCGGTTGGAAACGAGCGATCGTCCTGTTTTTGCTACTTATGATAAACAGAGAAGCCGGAACTTTCGTTTTTTCCTAAGTTATAAAAAACATAAATTTCCACTAGATTCAACAGCCTATTGTGAAGCCCGTTATCAAGGCGGGCAACGTACTTATTTGTTGCGTGACCCTCGTTGGGGTCACCAGGCCCGGTTGACTATTGTTGTCCTTGCTTCTCAGTTTCGTGAAGGAGCAATTTGGCAGTTTTCAGCTACCGGATTCAATGTCGCTCCTCAACTTGAAGCTCTTGTATGTCCTGTCCGTAAATGGAATATGTCCAGGGATGGTGATTTGGGAAAGGAACCTCGTTCCAGTTATGACCCGCAAGTTAATACCCCTCTGCTCAGAGACTATCGATGGCAAGCCAAAGGTAATAGTTATTTTATACTTTGTCATCCTGATACTTGTTATATTCTTTCAGCACGGCAGGGTGCTTCTCTTATGAAGAAGGAACAACAGGCCTTGACCAAACTTACTTCTGTACTTTCTTTTACTACTCCGGATCCTTTTATTAACACTCTAGCTTCTAATCTTGTAGTCGCGGCTGATGGTTTATGGGACGGCAATACTTGGCTTCATGGGTGCGTTGGATGGCGCATGCCTTTGGCAGGATGGCGAGCCGGATATGTGGGTGACATCCTTGGATGGGATGACCGGGCACGGTCACACTTTGATGCTTATGCCCGTAGCCAGGTTATAGATGTTCCTCCCGTTTATCCTCATCCTAATCAAGATACAACGATGAATTTTTCGCGGATCAAAGAGAAATGGGGTACACAGATGTATAGTAATGGTTATATCTGCCGTTTACCCGATAATAATCATATTATGCATCATTATGATATGAATCTTAATTATATTGATGAACTTCTTTGGCATTTTGAATATGATGCAGATACCACTTATTTGCGTAAGATGTGGCCGGTATTGGTAAGGCATCTTGCCTGGGAAAAACGTAATTGGGATCCGGACAATGATCATCTGTATGATGCCTATTGCTGTATTTGGGCAAGTGATGCCCTGTATTATAACAGCGGAGCCGTAACATATAGTTCTGCTTATAATTACAGGGGCAATATTCTGGCTGCCCGTATTGCTGAGATTCTGGGAGAAAACCCTGTTCCGTACCTCAAAGAGGCCGAAGCTATAAAGAAAGCGATGAATGCGCGATTATGGATTCATGATCATTGGGCGGAATACCAGGATTTTATGGGATTGAAGCGTCTTCATACGGATCCTGGTCTTTGGAGTCTTTATACGCCTATAGACTGTGGGGTAGATGAGAAATGGCAAGACAGCTTGCTGACTAATTATTTTGACAGACATTTTCGTCATATTCCTATTAAATATATTCTTCCTGATAAATATAGAGGTAAGATTACTATAGACTGGAAACCTTATACGGTTTCTACTACAGATTGGATGCCATATGACTGGAGTACAAATAATGTTGCTCATGAAGAAGTAGCGAATATGGCTCTTGCCCTTTATGAGGCAGGACAGGGGGAAACTGCAACACGGTTATTGAAAAGCGATTTGCTTGATGAACAGTATCTGGGGCAGAGCCCGGGTAATTTCGGACAGATCAGTTATTATGATAAGGCTGTCTCTGAGGCTTATCGTGATTTTGGTGATAATATAGGTGTGGTGGCAAGAGCTGTCGTCAACGGGCTTTTTGGTATTCGTCCGGATGCTCTTCATGGTAAATGTGTGATCCGTCCTGGATGGCCGTCTGAATGGAAGCAGGTTTCTTTTCATTCGCCTTATTTGAGTTTCTATTTTCATCGGGATGGAAGGAAAGATATTTTTCGTATCCATCAGCATTTTGCCCGGCCTTTGCAAATAATCCTAGATTATGATGGCATAGTTAAAGGTACAGATAAAACTGATCAGATGTTGACCGCTTACCGTAAAACCGTTAGCAAGGCAAACCGTACTGTCACTATACCAGGGGCAAGGGAAGAGAATACTGTCATGATATCAGAATATATGCGGAAAATGGGTCTAAAAGATCTTTCGTCACAAATTAATGCCCAATATCTTCAATATCGTAAAATCAATCTTGACAGTTGCTTTAACAGTAAGGTTGACGATATTTTCAAGAATAAATATCTTTCTCCGCGCTCTCCTTATTCTACGCTGGAAATACCCAGCCAGGGGATAGGACAATGGTGTGTTCCAAATCGCACGGCTGATATAAATGATAAGATTTTTCGCAGCAAAATTCATGAAGGGATATTTGATGCAATATTGGATAGCAGTTGTACAAACTCCACTATACATCATTCTTTTGTCGTACCCTTCCAGACTCCTTCTTCTGGCAAGAATATTATATATACCTCTCTTTGGAACAATTATCCGGATAGTGTCACGGTAGCCTTACAGGGACAAGCACAGGGGGCTTGGCTTATGTTGGCTGGAAGTACTAACAGTATGCAGAGCCGTATAGCCAACGGCATAATCTATGTGGAATATACTGACGGATCTAAAGATACGTTGGTATTGAAAAATCCTGATAACTGGTGTCCGATAGAACAGGATTACTATACTGATGACTGTGCTTTCAAAACATTGCCGCTTCATCCTTATCGTATTCATTTTGGAAGTGGGGTAGTAAGCCGGAATTTAACTTGTATCCTTCATTTGCAGGGTATCAGCAAGAGCATACCTGACAATCCGGATTCTGCCGAAGGCAATAATATTCCAGATGGAGCAGCAGAATTACTCTGTATGCCTCTTAATAAGAATAAAGAACTGAAAAGTCTTACCCTGAGGACGTTGAGCAATGATGTTGTCGTTGGGCTGATGGCTGTAACCCTTTTCTGATAGAGATAGAATGTAATAAATAGAATGATCAAACCAAATTAAAAATATGTCACGACAATTAGGAAAATATTTGATTCTTTTGGAAATGGTATGCACATTCATACCTGTTTGGAGCGCAAATGGAATAGACAGGCATGCTGTTGTGATTCGTAATAATCCTCATGTTACAACCCTCGATTCCTTGCAGTCCTTTACTGTCGGTAATGGAGAATTTGCAATGACGGTTGATGCCACAGGTCTGCAGACTTTTCCCAAACTCTATAGCCATGGTGTTTGTCTGGGCACGATGAGTGATTGGGGATGGCATTCTTTTGCTAATTCCAAGCACTATACGCCGGCAGATGTTCTTGAGGCCAAAGATTTTGGAAGAGGGCATAAGGAATTGTATTCTGTCCAGTTTAAGCAGCCTGGAAGGCAGCGCGATGCCTGTAACTGGCTGCGTGCTAACCCTCATCGTCTTCATCTGGGCTGTGTAGGATTAAACCTTTCTCATCCCAACCAGCTTAATCATATTCAGGAATCACTGGATATGTGGACGGGAAAGGTGAGCAGCTCTTTCTTTGTCAATCATGACCGATATCAGGTACAGACGGTCTGTTCTCCTTTATATGACCGTGTATCATCTCTCGTTACAGCTAGTGTCGTGCCTTCCGTGCGTATTCGTTTTGCTTATCCAACAGGCGGGCATAGTGATGATGCCTGTAATTGGCAGGCTGATAATAAGCATACTACATTGGTTATTAAGAAAATTGCCCATGCTGTTCTCTTAAGACGTAAGATAGATGCTACTGTTTATTATGTTTTAGTCAGTTGGAAAGGAAAGGCTGATTTCAGACAAAAGAAAGCCAATGATTTTCTGTTAAAGGCCTCTGGAAGACAGTTGAATTTCAGTGTAGAATATAGTGAAGATCTTGCGGCAATAAAGTCACACTTGTCTGATAGGAATGATTTTTCCTCAGCAGAGAGAGTTTCTGCTGAATATTGGCAGAATTATTGGGAAAAAGGTGGAATCGTAGATTTTTCTCAGGTAAAGGATCCTCGCGGCCGTGAGTTGGAACGGCGTGTCATTCTTTCTCAGTATCTTCTTGCTGTTAATGATGCCGG